>CAYNXE010000017.1:0-21258 GCA_964400995.1 uncultured Odoribacter sp. | reverse complement strand
GTTCACCACGGTCGTCATGCCGTATTCATGCGTGATTTCCCGAATCAGATTGTCGATGACAATGGAAGTCAAAGGATCCAGACCGGAATTCGGCTCGTCGCAGAAAAGGAATTTGGGCTGCAAGACAATCGCCCGGGCAATCGCCACGCGCTTTTTCATACCACCGCTGATTTCCGAAGGATACAAATGCTCGGCATCCTTCAAATCCACCCGGTGGAGACAAAAAACAGCCCGCTCTCGTTTCTCCTTTTCCGACAGGCTGGAAAACAAATTCAAGGGGAACATCACGTTTTCCAAAACCGTCTGTGAATCAAAAAGGGCACCGCCTTGAAAAACCACCCCGATTTCCTCGCGCAGGCATTTTATCTGCCGGGCATTCATTCCGGCAATATCCCGGTCGCCGTAATAAATATGCCCCCGTTCTATGGAATGCAAACCAATCAACGACTTCAACAAGACCGTTTTTCCGGAACCGCTCTTTCCGATAATCAGATTTACTTTTCCGGTATCAAAAGTGACGTTGATATCCGACAAAACCTGTTTGTTGTCAAACGATTTACATAAATCCTCTACCCGAATCATTACAACATAATTTGCGTTAAAACCAGATTTGCCGTCAAAATGGCGATGCTGCTATCCACCACGGCCCTCGTTCCCGCTTCTCCCACTTCACGGGCGCCCCCCTGCACGTAATAACCGTAAAAGGCGGGTATCGAAGTAAAAATAAAAGCGAAAAAGAGCGTCTTTACGATGGAATAGGTCACGTAATAGGGATTAAAAGAAAAATGCAGACCGTAAACAAAATCCTCGAAATTGACCACCCCGCTGATTAGTCCGGAAATGATGCCTCCCAAGATGCCGATAAACACACTGAAAACATAAAGTATCGGATTAATCACCAAGGAAGCGGCAATCTTGGGACCCACCAGGTAAGCCACCGAATTGACCCCCATCGTCTCCAGCGCCTCAATCTGTTCCGTAATCCGCATGCTCCCGATTTCCGAAGCGATGTTGCTGCCAATCTTGCCGGCAAGAATCAGACTCACAATCGTGGACGAAAACTCCAGCAACATCGTTTCCCGGGTCAGGTAACCGATCAAATAGCGGGGCAACAAGGGACTTTGCATATTATACGCCGTCTGCAAGGTCAGCACCGCTCCGATGAAAAAGGAAATGATGACGACCAGGACAATGGAATTCAAGCCCAGATTTTCAAACTCCAGGACCAGTTCCTTCCGGTACACTTTCCCCTTTTCCGGGCGTGAAAAAGCCTTGCCGATAAAAATAATATATTGCCCCAGTCTGTTTAAAAACTTCATACTCACTCATATTAGAACTTCCACGAAGATATTCGCTGAAATCCAAGGTAAAAATATAAATTTCCATTCAAAAAAGCATTATATTTGGTATATCTTTTGAAAGCACACCGCAAGGAGTTGAACTTAATAAAACGACACACATGAACCCAAACTCGTACTGCGTTATCATGGCAGGAGGCATCGGAAACCGTTTCTGGCCCGTGAGCAACCGGCATTGCCCCAAACAATTTTCCGACATCCTGCATACCGGCAAGAGTTTCATCCGCCAGACCTATGAACGCATCGCACAGATTTTCCCCAATCATCGCATATTCATCGTGACCGGTGCCGAGTACGAAGAAATCACCAAAAAACAGCTTCCGGAAATCCCGGACGACAACATACTGAAAGAGCCTTACGGCAGAAACACGGCGACTTGCATCGCCTATGCCGCCTATAAAATCCGGCTTTTGGATCCGGATGCCTGCATGGTGACACTGCCTTCCGACCATTTCATCAGCAACGAAACGGCATATCTCCAGGACCTCAAGGAAGGCCTGGAATTTGTCGAAAAGCAAGGCGGACTGTTGACGATAGGCATCACGCCCACGCGTGCGGAAACGGAATACGGATACATCCAGCTCAAATCCAAAGACAAGGCACAGAAGATTTCCGCCGTAAAGACCTTTACCGAAAAGCCCAACGCGGAACTGGCGCAGATGTTTTACGACTCGGACGAGTTTTTGTGGAACGCCGGGATATTCATCTGGAAGGTCAAGGACATCATCCAGGAATTTCAGGCCTACATGTTTGACCTGCATGCGCTTTTCACCACGGATTGCAAACTGAACACCCCTGGAGAGTCCAAATTCATACAAAGCGTCTACGGACAATGCCACAACACTTCCATCGACGTCGGCATCATGGAAAAATCACAGCAGGTGTATGTGTTAAAAGGCAACTTCGGCTGGTCGGATGTCGGCACCTGGCACGCTTTCCACGCCCTTTGCGAGAAAGACGAGGACAACAACGTGTCCAATTCGGAGAAAGTGATACTGAACAACACGCACGACTGCATCATCAACGTGCCTCCCCGTAAAAACGTCATCGTCCAAGGAGTGGACAACCTAATCATTGCGGAAAAAGACCACTACCTCATGATTTGTCACCGCAAGGACGAAGAGAAAATCAAACGGTTTGAAAAGTTGTTCCGCTTGAAGAAATAAAAAAAAGTCGCTGGCAACCAGCGACTTTTTTTATATTCTGTTGTTCTTTCAATATTCCCACAAGTCCTGCTCGTAACTGAATATCTCATTTCGAATGGCTTCGGACTGCAAAACGGCATCGATACCCGTGGCATAACTTTGAATGGGCCGGTTGTCGTAAGGATTGGTTTCCTTGATAATCCGGGAACTGAAAAACCGTTTCAGGAAAACATCGTCCAAACTCATACGCAAAGCATCGTTCTTGAAATTATAAACCCCTTGCTTGGCGAACAAATCCCGAAATTCACCGTAATCCACCCAGAACAATTCACGTTTGAGAACGCCTTCCGCCTCGTCTTTCACATATTCGCGAATAGGACAAAGGGAAATCACCCGAACCTCCATACGGGAAGTACGCTTATTTAAAAACCAAAGCTCTTTCACCTGGAACCGCTTCACTTCGTCCGTATGAATCTCATTCACCACGGGCGTAGCCACCATTTCTCCAGTCTCCTCGTCCCGCTTCCAAAGCGTGTCCGTGGAACCACCGAATTTCTGCTTGATTTCATCAATGGTCAGCGGAGTGATCAACTCATCCTCTTCGTAAGCCGTTTTAAATGACTTCTCGATACCGGTCATCAGCACGTCAATCAGCGACATTCGCCCGTCTAACGGTGCGGTCGGATAATACAACGCCAGATTGATTTTTTCACGCAAAATCAGTTCGCGCCATACCGTCTTACACCAAACAATGTCTTCCGGCTCAACGTGAGGCAAAGGAATCGGAGCTTTCTCCTGGTTGTCTT
Source organism: uncultured Odoribacter sp. (assembly GCA_964400995.1). Lineage (GTDB taxonomy): Bacteria > Bacteroidota > Bacteroidia > Bacteroidales > Marinifilaceae > Odoribacter. The sequence goes on along the minus strand of CAYNXE010000017.1, from coordinate 17,949 downwards.
CATTTTTTATAACACTGTCAAAGAAAGCTTTGGAGGTCTGCGCTCCGGCATAACCGGCAAACAGCAGGCAAGTCAAAAAAATGAGTATGATTTTATTATTCATAAGCTATAATATTAATCAATTCTGTATGAAATGGACGGCAACTTACGGGTCGTTCCGTCTGGTCCTTTTACCACGATATTCTCAATGGTCAGTGTCTGATTTCTCTTCAATTTGTTGATCAGTTTCAACTGAGCATCGCTGAACCGTGCCCTGTTGGACTTAGGCTCTTCCTGCAAATATCCGTCAATCACGACATACATACTAAAATTCTCAACAGTAAATTTCAGGTCAAAATCAAAATTCTCCATTTCCACGTCCACCTGACCGGCAGCCATCAACATGCTCTTCTTGATTTTTCCACCTTGCAAACCGTTCACCTTGGCAACAGGATTAGGCACGTCCTTCACCCGGAAAGTCTGCGTCTGCAACTGCCTTTTCTGTCCCCGGACATTGGCAGAAACCGTAATCTGACAATTCTTTCCAGCCACACCCGGACGAACGATATAGTTTCCGTCTTTTACCTTGCGAATCGTACCGTTGGTTATCGTCGCCTCTATCGCATCCGGAGAAATACCGGGAGCCGCTAAAGATACCGGGTTGTCCACTCCGACATAGAACACGTTCATCTTGGTCGGGGAAATCACCACGGCGGGGTCTCCCACTTCATATTGCATCTCAAACGGCTTGGGCAATGTCGCTCCGGAAGGAGTAATGTAATTGATCACCCCTTTCAGTTTCTTGATACCCGTAGTAGTCGCCCGTTCCGTATAAGTGGCAAAATCCCCCTGGTAAGCCAGTTCCTTGCCATTGACAATCACCTGCGGCTGCTGCGTCGTATCCATGGCGGCAAGCATAATCTGCGCCTTGAACGTCTCTCCCTTCAGCACATAACGGGAATCCGGAATCACCAACGCATCCAGCTTGTTGAATTTGAATGCTTCCGTATCGACCGAATAAAACAGGTAGTTTACAATGTCAGACTCCGCTCTCAACACATCCGTCTGCAACATGGTCAACAAGGTCACCACCCCAATCAACGGAACACTTTCAAACTTGGAAGCCTCCCAGGATTTCAAGCCGACCTCCGTTTTCGAGTCTTCCGTGGCAAGGCTTTGGGAGAGCACTCGCTGCAACACCGTATCCCTCTTCCCGACATAACCCAGCACCAATTCCCGGTAAGCAGCCATCTTCTCGCGCAGTTCCGCGCCTTTCCCCTCCAACAACATCACCTGACCGCCAATATCCAGGTTATCCTTTGACCGTATATTCATCACATCAGCCTCCTCCTCTCCGTCTGCTAGCACCACGAGCCTGTATTTCAACTCTTCAATGTAATCCACCAACTCTTTGGCAGCTACCCGCAATTTGTCAGCCTTGTTCTTTACCGGAGCCATCTTTTTGCGATTGAGATTGTACGCCATCTCAATATCCGTATATACATCCGCATTGTTCTGCTGAAAATTAGCGATAGAAGAAGTCAATCCGTATTGAACCTTGACAAAAGTATTCAACACGTCGGCAGAAACATTCAATGCCAACATCGCCGTCAGCACCAAATACATCATGCCGATCATCTTTTGCCTCGGCGTTTCAGGACAATTTGCTGAACTCATTAGAAATTACGTTTATCAGTTATTATTCACCACACTCAGCATGTTGCCGTACACAGAATTCAAGGAAGCCACATTATTGGCAAGCTGCTGGGATTCCTGCTTGAACAGTTTCGCACTGTCCAGGCTCAGGGATACATTTTCCAACATCTCTCCCATGTCCCCCTGCATGCCCCGGAAAGACTCCAGGCAACTCTTGGTTTCGTGAATCTGCAATTCATACAACGCATTCAACGCACTGATATTCTTGTTAACGCCCGCAAGCTGCTGGGTATAATCACCCGTGTTGTTCTTCAGTTGCTGGCACTGTTCCTCCATCAATTTGCTCAAGGAAGTGAAACCGCTGGCAGATTCTCCGATGCTACCCGCCAATTTCTCGCAATTGCTTTTAATTTGGTCGGTCAGCGACTGGGCGGAATCCACCAAAAGACGATTGATGTCATTGTAGCCGGAAGAAAGTCCTTCCACCGAGCTTTGCAAAGCCTTACTCATCTCCTGGGTGCGTGCTCCCAGTTCATCGAACGACTCGGAAATCTTCGTCATTTTTTCCGTCACATCCGGGGTTTTCCCCACCATAGAGGCAAAATTATCCGCCGTTTCGGCAAGTTTGCTTATTCCAGCCTTCAAACGATCCAGGTCACCGGCTTCCAATCCCAAATCCACATTTCCGGCAACAGCAGGCGCTGCTACGGCAGGAGCCGAAGCCTTTCCTCCGGAAACAGCGGCAACCGGCTGCTTCGCCGAAACCTCTGCCGCACCGTGTTGTAAGTCATGTTTGCCCAGTTCCGGGAATACCAGAGACCAATCAAAATGCTTCATTGGCGGTTCAAAAGCCGAAAGGAAGAAGATAAAAGCTTCCACCAACATTCCGGCAACCAACATGATACTTGCTCCGGGGAAGTGCATGATTTTAAACAAAGCTCCCACAATTACAACTGACGCACCCCAACCGTTAACATACCCCATTATCGTCTTGTACGCCTTTGACTCAAAGATCTTCATACTCTTGGATTTTTAATATTCAATTCTCGTTCTAACTGTCCGGAATCCGATAAAACACCTCGTAGAATCTTCATACTCGAATGTCCGGGTACCACTCTGCAAATAAAGCGATTTATCTTTCCACGAACCGCCACGTATCACTTTCCGCTTGAAAATTTTATTATCGGTCTTCCTGGCGGTAATCTGATAATACGGGCTCAAGTCGTGAGTCACCTGATAAGCCGACTCGTCATAAGCATCCGCAGTCCATTCCGCCACATTGCCCGCCATGTCATACAAACCGAATCCGTTCGGCTCATAAGTACCGACAGGAAGCGTGATGAAACCGCCGTCGCTGATGTAATTACCCCTCAACGGCTTGAAGTTGGCAAGGAAACAGCCCTTCTTGTTCCGGGTGTAAGGACCACCCCAGGGATATTTCGCTCCCGTCAAACCGCCCCGTGCGGCATATTCCCACTCCACTTCGTTCGGCAAGCGCCACTCCTGCACCCGGATGCCCGAATAAGAGGTGAACAATTGCGTTCTCCAATGGCAGAAAGCCCGTGCCTGATGCCAGTTTACACCCACCACCGGATAATTGTCGTATCCCATGTGGGTAAAATACTCGCGCACGTAAGGTTCATTATAAGCATAGGTCAAATCCTTCAACCAGCACAAGGTGTCCGGATAGACTTTCACTTTTTTCTTCATGACAAAGGAAGAACGTCCCTTGATTGCCTCCCTTTCCCCGTCGGCATTGATCACCACGCCGCCTTTGTAGGTTCCGGTTTCCGGATCATAAAAACGGTCGTTTTTGGCTGCCTGCGCAAAATCGTACCAGGAATAGGAATATTCCAGTTTCCGGACATCCACTTCATCAAGGCCAATCCGGTCATCTCCCTGATACATCATTCCAGCAAAAACCTCCTTGTACTCCTCGTTGCGCATGTCGATTCTGGCCTGGAAATTCAGACGGGGCGGCTCCAGCGTCTCCCCTTTCTTGTCTTTCATCAGGAATTCCTCATGTCCCTCGTCAACCAGACGTTGCCGCCGAATGGAGTCGATGACCCATGCCACAAACTGCCGGTATTCGTCGTTGGTGATTTCAGTCTCATCCATCCAGAAAGCCGGTATGGAGACCGTCTTGGCAGCCGCCGACATCGTCCAGGTGATATCCTCGTCATTGTTTCCGATATTCAAGCTACCGGTAGGAATCAACACCATGCCGTAAGGCTGAGGCTCAAACCATTTTTTGGCTTTCCGTGTCCCGATTAATTCCCCTCCACCGTTAAAAGGAGAACAAGCAAACATGAAAGAAACGATAAAGATTGATACGAACCACTTTATGTACATAATATCCTGTTTTTACAAAAATCTTACACTCTTATATATCTTCTGTCTTTTTCCTACTTCCAGGCCGAAACTGTAAGAAAGCGTCACCTCGTGCGAACCTCCTATGTATCTTCCGGTCCCTCCCATATTCCAGTCATAACTGTATCCCACCATGATGCCGTTCTTCAACTCCAAGCCCCCCATGAATATCACCGCCTCTTCATAACGGTAAGAAACTCCCCCCCAGTACATCTTCCTGAATACAGCATTGGCATTGATGCTGTACTGCGCACTCACAAAATCAGTCATGACGTAAGCGGACGGCTGAATGTCCCATTCCGGCGCCAGTTCTATCGTATATCCCCCGGTCAAATACAGATGGGGAGCCAGAAAGAACCTACCGGTCTGCCCGACCGTGAATCCCGGTTTCGTCAAATGAGAAACTGCCGCTCCGGCATAATACTTTTTGCCTGACAGAAAAACGCCCGCCCCCAGGTCAAACTTAATCTTGGAAATGTCTTCCTGATTAATGGCAGGGTCGTCTCCCGGCTGAGTGTGATTCTCATCATTCGGAATGTAATAATCCGAACCGATTTTCTCATTGACAATCCCAAACTTCACTCCTACACTCAAAACACCCAGACTTAACGTCCGTTTATATGAATAATCCGACATCAGGAGCAGCCTTGTCTGCAATCCCAATTTGTCAGTCATTACATTCAAACCAAATCCGCCCTCTATTCCTTTTATTCTCAGAGGACCGTCCACGTTCAACGCATACGTCTCGGGGGCATCCGGCATCGACTGCCACTGATTCCGGTAAATGCCGGAAACAACCCACCTTCCCTGCTGTCCTGCAAACGCCGGATTCACCGTCATGTGGTTGAACATATTCTGGCTAAACTGAGGATCTTGTTGTGCCTTTGCAAGCAGGTTTATTGCCAAAAAAAGCAGTATCAATATGCCTGTTTTCATCGCCACGCCGTCCTTAGTTCGCATTTTCGCCGTAAAAATAACCATTTTTTTGCAATCGGTCTGCAAAAATCAAGGCAAAACTATACAAAAAAAATCATAACGACACCTTTATTTCCTCAATTCTCGCATTTTTAACACTCAGAATTTTAAAAATAAGGTGATTTAACGTGATGACATCCCCCTCTTGAGGTATGCTCTCATTAAAATACAATATCAAGCCCGCCAAAGTCTCGTACTCCTCCCGTTCTTCCAGTCCGAGGTGATATTTTTCATTCAAATAATCCACCTCCAGGCGTCCGGAAAAGATGTATTCTTTGTCAGACAACACCATTTCTTTCAGATTCAGGTGGTCATGTTCATCCTCTATCTCACCGAAAATCTCCTCCATGATGTCCTCAATCGTCACAATGCCGGCGGTAATCCCGAACTCGTCCACCACCACCGCAATGCTCTTCTGGTCCTTGAAGAACAGATTGAGCAACCGCTGGGCGGTCATGGTCTCCGGCACAATCAGCACCTTGCTCAACGCCTTCGCAATCGTCTCGGGCTGATGAAACAAGGAAGAAATATGCACATAGCCGATAATATCGTCGATACTGTCCTTATAAATCAGAATCCGGGACAAGCCGGTTTCAATAAACAGCCGCGACAACTCTTCTATGGAACTGTCAATCGGAAGAGCGACGACATCAGGCCGGGGCACGATGCACTCCCTCAACTTGATTTCCGAAAAATCCAATGCGTTGCGGAAAAGCCGGATTTCGTGCATTTCTTCCTTTTCTTTCGCCCCATTTTCACCCTCTTCAATCAGGTTGTTCAAGTCCACTTTCCCGAAAGCCCGGCTCGGATCTTTCTGTTCCAGCTTTTTCCCGGTGAACAAGCGAAGCAAAATGCCACCCAGCCACACCGAAAAACGGGACAACGGGAAAAACAACAGGTAAAAAAGGAATACCGGCACCGCAAATAGCTTCAAAAACAGGTTGGAGCGCAACCGGAAAACGGTCTTGGGCAAAAATTCCGCAAACACGAGGATAATCAGCGTGGAGAGAACCGTTTCCACCAACAACTGCAATCCCACCGACAAATGCAGAAATTCCAGATACTGCGCCAACACTCCGGACATAAAAATACCATAGATGACCATCACGACGTTGTTACCGACCAACAGGGTCGTGATGTACATCCCCGAATTGGACACGAACAAGTCAATCAGCGCCTGGGCAACCCCTTTGTTCCCCTTGTCGATTTCAATCCTCAATTTGTTGGAACTGAGAAAAGCAATCTCCATGCCCGAAAAGAAAGCGGACAGCAGCAAACAAATCAATATGACAATCCAAGTCGTAGTCATCAGACATTCTTATTTATCCAGCTCCACCTGGCCGGTTATCCCATAAAACACAGGGTCGTTCAAATTCTGATCCGACTTGAACCCCTTGTTCCCCTCCAGTATCTGCCCGCCGGCAGTCAACTTCGTGTACCTTTCCGAATATATCGTTTCTTTCTTCATATCCCAGAACAACTGTTCCGTCTCCAATTTTTTCCCCTCGGCATTGATCACCACCACCTCATTGCGCGCCTCCCACAGCATGTCCTCTTCCTGTTTCCGGGCATACTTTGAGCGAATGGAGCCGATTTCGTTCCCCGTATTATCGTAGGAAATCACATAAATCCCTTTGGGAAATTCCTCGTACTTTTCTTTTCCCCGGTTCATTTTGATGTACTCCGGAGTAATCACCTTGTATTTTATCCGTGCGGAATCGGAATAAATCAGTTCCAAATCATACCCCACCATTTCCGGACGCACCTCGGACTCCGCCAAGGCATTCACTTCCTGCTCGTCGTTCTTACAAGACAAAAGCATTACTGTTCCCAATAGAACAGTAATGCCTCTCAAAGATATTCGCGACAAAATCGACCTCATGCAAATTGGTTACCTGTTCGTAAAACGGGCTTTCGTCGTTTCATTGATCCAATCCCCGATTTTAACCGTCGCACCGTCCATGATGTTCCGGAAAAAGGCATCTTCCTTGGAAGGGAAGTGAGGAGTGTACGTTTTGATCAGACCGTTTGCCTCCTCCGCCACGGAAGGATCGACTTGTTTGGCTTTCTGGAATTTATCCACCACCAACCAGTAAACGGAAGCATGATCGAAATTATCCTCTCCGTATTTAGAAGCGTATGCCGCATAAGTCTTTCCCAGCAACAGATAAGCGGCTCCGTTGTCCGACTTCATCTTCAAAGATTCCAGGATATTGGTCTTTGCTGCCGCAAGCTGCTTCTGCGCCAGTTTCAACTGCGCCATTCTCATGTAATAATCCGCCTTGTCCTCATTTACCGTGGATTTGCTGATGGCCTCCTTCAGATATACTTCGGTCTTTTCGTAATCCTGACGTTTCAGGAACATATTGGCCAAAGAATAAGCGGCCTCGGCATCCGGATCCAAACCGTATATCTTTTCCGCAACCGTCGCAAACAGTTCCAGATGCGCGCACTCGTTCCGGCGCAACAAGGAGGAAATGGACTTCAGGTTCTCGATATTGTCCGGATCGGCATGGTATTTCTCCGTCAGCAGACGATTCAAGGTCTCGCAATCGGCGGCTCCGGAACCAAAGAACAGACTGTTGATGTTGTTCTTCATCGTCTGGAAACTTTCCGTTTTCTTGGGGTCTTTCAGACCACGGTCTATGAATTTCGCCACGTTCATGTAAACGTTGATGTAATCCTCCTTGGAGATTTCTCCACTTTTAAACAAATCACCGGCAACAAAGAACATGGACTGCACGGTAACGGGGTGCGAATTGTCTCCAGCCAGTTCCATAGACTTGACAAGATAGCCGTATGCCTGTTTCTTCGTTTCAACATCATTACCGCCGAATCGCAACAACGAACTACCTTTCTTTCCCAGGGCATAACCTTCACCCAAACGGGGATGTCTGCCGAAATACTTGATCCACTGGTCGTAAACCATCATCAAGGTATCCAGGTAAGCCGGATTCTTGGTTTTCGCGTAAATGTTGGAAATGATTTCCTCACCCCGCACATACGTGTTCAACTGAAAACGCGGAGCATTGAAAAATACATATCTCCATGCCGGCAACGCCTCCGTGTAGTTCTTCTGTTTTACAAATTCCGTATAAATGGAAGCATTCGTAAGCGTCTGCACACTATCCAAGCCGAACTTGGATTCCAAACTCTGGGCGTTTGCAATTCCTCCCACCAGACAAATACCCAGCACCAGAACGACAATCTTTTTCATAATCTCAATATTTTATAGTCTTGATATGGTTAAACCTATTACAACAATGTTGTCAAAACTCTCTTTTGGACAAAAATATCATTATTTTTTCTAAATACACAGCTAACAGCAAGGAATTTAATAATTAGTCGCACTTTTTAGCATATTGCAGTATTTCATTCAACCCGATGAATCCAAGTATGTCGCAAAACCGGGCATCCGCCGACAGATGATTTTCTAGAAAGCGGGCGTTACCGCCCGTGATGACAATTTTCGCCGCCCGTTCCCTTTCCCGGAAACGCCGGATATAACTTTCCACTTCAAAAAGCATACCCTCCATAACCCCGTTGCGGATAGCCTCCTCCGTCGTCGCGCCCACACCGCCGTATTCCATCTCGGGTGCGACCTGAGGCAAGCGGGCGGTATGCTGGTGCAGGCTCTTGAAACGCAGTTCCAGTCCCGGAGAGATATTCCCTCCTAAGAAAACGCCGGACGCATCCACGTAATTGAACGTGATGCAAGTACCCGAATCGATGACCAGCAAAGGATGCCCCGGAAACAATTTCATCGCCCCCGTGCAAACGGCAATCCGGTCAAATCCCAAAGTGCCGGGAGTGGCATACCCTATCTTCAAAGGCAGGTCCATAGCGGAAGAAGCCTCCCAAAAGGCATCCGCCACCGCCCGCAAACGCAAACGCATCTCTTCCGGAATCCTGCCGCTGCCCGAAAGCAACAAATGAATCCGGGTGCCCGCATTTTTCCGCTTCGCAATCTCCTGCTCTATCCCGTCCGCGCAATAGCAGGCTTCCACAAAACGGTCCTCGTCAAAAAAGGCATATTTCATTCGGGTATTTCCCGCGTCAACGACCACATTCATCGGCCAGCATATTTTAAAATTAACCTATCCCTTCCTAACCCCTCACTTTCTCCCACATCTGTCGAACAAACCTCGCCATTTTCATCACATTGGTCACCTCGGTGAAAATCAAGGACAACTTGCCGTTTTTCTCACTGAAACGGCAAGGCAGCCACTGCTGCTGCACGAATTTCAGGACGGCGGCAAAGACGGCGGAACGGTAGAAGGGCGAAGTCTGTTCGCCGACAAAATAAACAATCATCTTGCCGTTCTTCACCAATAACCGTTCTATTCCCAATTCCATACAATACCTCCTCGACCGCACGATTTCCAGCAAGCCCTCGACCTGGGGCGGCAACGCTCCGAAACGGTCGGTCAACTTGGAGGCGAAACGCTCCAGTCCTGCCTCGTCGCTGATGTTGTCCAGTTCCCGGTACAAACGGACACGCTCGCTGATGTTCTCCACGTAAGTGTCCGGTATCAACACCTCGAAATCGGACTCAATCACGCACTCGGCGACAAACTCCTGATTCTGTTCCGCCTGTTCCGTCATCGCCTCCGGGAACTCCTCTTCCCGCAACTCCAGCAAAGCCTCGTTCAGAATGCGCTGATAAGTCTCGTAGCCGATTTCAGCGATAAAACCGGACTGTTCCGCTCCCAGGATATTCCCGGCTCCCCGGATGTCCAGGTCCTGCATCGCGATATTGAAACCGCTGCCCAGGCCGCTGAAATCCTCTATCGCCTTCAATCGCCTGCGCGCATCCGGATTGACCACGTCCAAAGGCGGAGTCAGCAGATAGCAAAAAGCCTTCTTGTTGGAACGCCCCACCCGGCCCCGCAACTGGTGCAAGTCGCTCAGTCCGTAGTTCTGCGCCTGATTGATAATCATCGTATTGGCATTCGGAATGTCCAATCCCGACTCGATAATGGTCGTCGCAATCAACACGTCGTAATCCCCCCGGACAAAATCGTGCATCACCCGTTCCAGCTCCTCGCCGGACATCTGTCCGTGGGCGACGCAGGTCTTTATCTGGGGTATCACCCGCTGCAACATCCCCTGAATGTCCCGAATCGTCTCCACCCGGTTGTGGATGAAGAACACCTGACCGTTCCGGGAGAGTTCGTACTGAATCACCTCTTTTATCAACTGCTCGTCAAAACGATGCAATTCCGTCACAATCGGATAGCGGTTGGGCGGCGGAGTCCGGATAATGGACATATCCCGGGCACCCATCAAAGAAAACTGCAAGGTCCGCGGAATCGGAGTGGCGGTCATCGTCAGCGTGTCCACATTCAACTTCATCTGTTTCAGTTTCTCTTTCACGCCGACCCCGAACTTCTGTTCCTCATCGATAATCAGCAGTCCCAGGTCCTTAAATTCGACATCCTTGCTCGTCAGCCGGTGAGTGCCTATCACAATGTCCACCTTTCCCTCCTTCAAGTCCTGTAACACCTTCTTGATGTCACCGCTTTTCTTCATCCGGCTGATGTATTCAATGCGGCAGGGCATCCCCTCCAGCCGCTGGGCAAACGTATGATAATGCTGATAAGCCAAAACCGTCGTGGGCACCAATACGGCGACCTGCTTGCTGTCCGCCACCGCCTTGAACGCGGCACGGATAGCTACCTCCGTCTTGCCGAAACCGACATCCCCGCACACCAGGCGGTCCATCACCCGGGGCTGCTCCATATCCACCTTGACCGCCTCGATAGCCTTCATCTGGTCCGGCGTCTCGTCATACATAAAAGAGGCCTCCATTTCCTGCTGCAAATAGCTGTCCTTTGAAAAGGCAAAGGCGACCTCGCTTTTGCGTCGGGCGTACAAGGCAATCAATTCCCGGGCAATGTCCTTTACCCGGGACTTGGTCTTTTGCTTCAAACGGTTCCAGGCATCTCCCCCCAGCTTGTTCACCACCGGAGGCACACCGTCTTTTCCCTTGTACTTGGAAATCTTGTGCAAGGAATGAAGCCCCACATACAATTCCGAATTATTCTTATAGACCAGCCGGATGACCTCCTGCTCTTTCCCGTCGTTGTTGAGTTTGACGAGACCGCCGAACCTGCCTATGCCGTGGTCGATATGGACGACGTAATCGCCGGGGTGCAAGCTCTGCAATTCGCCAAGCGTAATCGCCTCCCTGCCTTGCCGGATGCGGGTGGTCTGCAAGCGGTACTTGTGATAGCGGTCGAATATCTGATGCTCCGTGTACACGCAGATTTTCTCGTTCGTATCGGCAAATCCCTCGTGTATCACGCCCTCCAGCCAAGTGAAATCAATCCGGTAGCCCTTGTCCTTGAATATATCGCGAATCCGCTGTATCTGCATCTCGTTGCCGGAGCAGATGCACAACTGGTAACCGTTTGCCTGGCGCGACTGCAAGGTCTCCGCCAGCAAATCGAAATGCTTGTTGGTCGGGGGCTGCACCTCGCAACCGACATCCACGGTTTCCCCCCGGAAATACAAATCAGGTCCCCACTCCACCACGGGACAGTCATCCACGTAGCGCATCAGCACCTCCTCGGAAGTCATCAGCCCGTCGCCCGCCTCCGTATGCAATGCCTTCACCTTGTCGTGCAGATACATCCCGTTCTTCACCCACCACACGGGTTTCACCCCGAAATAGGAGAACAAGTCGGTACGCGCACCGGTTTCGGAAGTCCGGCTCAAATCCGGCACAATGGAAACCTGCTCCACCCGGCGGTCGGACAACTGGGTCTCGACGTCAAAAAAGCGAACAGAGTCCACCTCGTCCCCGAAGAAATCAATCCGCACCGGCAGCTCCTCCGCAAACGAATAAATATCCACGATGCTCCCCCGAATCGAGAACTGGCCGGGTTCATACACAAAGTCGTTCCGCTCAAACCCGTATTCCACCAACAGATTTTCCACGGAAGAAATGGAAAGTTTGTCGCCCTGCCGGACAATCATCGACCTATCCGCCAATACGGAACGGTCCACCACCTTCTCCGCCAGCGCCTCGGGAAAAGTCACCAGCGTGTCCACCAATCCGTTGCTGATGTTGTTCAGCACCTCCGTCCGCACCAGAACCGAATCGTTGTCTTTCTCCTCCTCCTTGATCATCCGCCGGTACGAAGACGGCAGAAAAGCCGTTTTTTTCTCGTCCGCGACAGCAACAAGGTCATTGTAAAAATAAGCCGCCTCTTCCCGGTCGTTCAGGACCACCACCCGGAAGCCCGGACGGGCCGTCCGCATCGCTCCCACCAACAAAGCGGTCACCGAACCGGCATTGTTGACGAGCTTGTACTTTCTGTCCCCACCGGAAGTCAGCCTTGAAGTCAATTTCCCGACGACTCCCGCCGACAGGTATTTTTGCAACAAATCCTTTGTATTCAATTCCTTTATCCAAATTAAACCGGCACAAAGGTACAATTTTTTTGAACACCCGGAACAATAGGGCGATTCGACAAAAAAACAGCAGAAGGCGCAAAACTGCGCCTTCTGTGTTTTTTAGGGAGACATTTCCCGGAGACTTTAAAACTATCCTGATAGGGATTCTGAAAAGAAATTATTATATGTGCGTGCGTCTGTGTGGTGTGTGCGTGGTGTAATTATCCCGTAGTTTATCAGGCAATCATTTTAAAGAACTATCGTGAAAACAGCTTGTTTATAAGCTTCCTCTCCCCGTGGTGTGTGCTAAATCAACGAGTTTTACGCCCAAAAGAGAGGTAAGGTTTCAGAATCCCGAATTTTTTTTGAAGAAAATGCAGAAAAATTTTTCAGAGCCGTATTTTTCCGGTCTCGCCGGGCGAAAGCGGAATGCCGCTATCCGTTGCTGTCGGCACGGAAACGCTTGTCCAGCAACGGACGGATGCGGGCGGTCACCCAGAAGCTGGGCAGGGTGCAGCCCATAATCCAGACAAAGAAGTTCCGGTAGCCGAGCCACTCTTCCAGCCAGCCCGAAAACATACCGGGGGCCATCATACCCAAAGCCATAAAGCCGGTACAGAGCGCATAATGCGCCGTTTGGTGTCTGCCGGCGCTGAAAAGCATCATAAAACAGGTCAGGGAAGTGAACCCGAAACCGTACCCCAGCTGCTCCACGGCAACGCAACCGGAAACCATCGCCATACCGGACGGGCGCGCCATAGCCAGATACAGGTAAACCAGATTGGGCAGATTCATCGCAACGGTCATTCCCCAAAGGCAGGCACGCAATCCCTTGCGGGACAGGACAATTCCTCCGGCAATGCCTCCCAGGGTCAGCGCCACGACCCCGACCGTCCCGTAAACGAACCCCACCTGCGCGGTGGACAGTCCCAAACCGCCCGCCTCCGGAGCGTCCAATAGGAAAGGGGCGGTGATTTTCACCAATTGCGATTCGGCGAAACGGTAAAACAAGATAAAAAGCAATGCCGGAACAATCCCCTCTTTCCGGAAAAAGGCACCGAACGTCCCCCCGAAATCCCGCAATACTTCCCGGAAGGAAGAGCGTCTCTCGCCGGCAACCGCACAATCCTTGTCCGGACGGGGAAGCATCCGGCGGTGATAGATGCACAACAGCACGAACAACGCCGTCAGGATGTAGAACGTCACCGCCCACGCCCGAGGCACGGCAACCGCTTCCGGCAGACGTTCCGAATAGAACTCCTCCAGCATTCCGGCAAACATCACCAGTATCCCCTGGCCGAAAATAACGGCAATCCGGTAAAACGTATTCCGAATACCGATAAAATAAGCCTGCTTCTGCTCCGTCAACGCCAACATATAGAACCCGTCCGCAGCGATGTCGTGCGTCGCCGAACTAAACGCCGCCAGCCACATAAAACTCAAGCAGCAACGAATGGCAAAAGGAGCCTGCAAGGTGAAAGCGACTCCCCCCAAGGCGGCACCGATGACGATTTGCATAACGACTATCCACCAGCGTTTCGTCTTCAGGATGTCCACCAACGGACTCCAAAGGGGCTTGATGACCCACGGAAGATACAATCCGCTGGTGTACAGGGCAAGGTCCGCATTCGACATACCCAGACGCTTGAGCATTATGCCCGCCACCGTCATAACGACCACATAAGGGAGCCCTTGGGCAAAATAAAGAGTGGGTATCCAGGACCAGGGTTTCATCACGTTTCAGTTTCGGGTTTATGAATAAAGTTGCGAAATCTCGCTATCCTTGAAGTAATGCTGTAAAATCTGACGATAGGAATAGCCCTGCGCCCCCATCACTGCCGCACCGATTTGACACAAGCCCACGCCGTGTCCCCAGCCGGCACCGTGGAAAACAAAGTCCTCTCCCTCCCGGTCGACGACAAAAGCCGAACTGTACAGGTGAGTCGGCGAAAAAGCCTTGCGAATCACCAGTTCTTTCCCGATTTCCAGCGTCTTGCGGGTGCCGACAATCCTCACCCGAATCAGTCGCCCCGAAACACCCCGCTCCAGCGGAACGATTTCCGTGACCGTGCCGAAATCGAAACCCGTCTTTTCCCGCACCAGGGCGGACAGTTCATCTGCCGTGTAGCGAACCTGCCAGCGGAAAAAGTCCTGCGTTTCCAAATCGTAATCGTTCAGCACCTCCCCCAGCACCTTGGCGTCCGAAGTGTTGCAGAACGCCTTTGGAGCGGAAAGAATCCACTTCCGGGCGGCACCTTCTTCCGAAAGGTCACCGGTATCAATCGGAGTTTCGGCATCGGTTATCTTGTCCAGATAGGGATGCACGACCGGCTCCCAGGTATTTTCAAAGCGTTCGGTAGCCCCTCCGCAACATTTGAAGAAACGGGCGTCGCAAATTTTATCGTGATAAGTCAATACTTCTCCGCAGGTACTCCGCACCGCCTCCAGGACGGCAGGCGTATAGGCCTTGCTGATGCCTTGATAGCGCTGGCAATGGTCGTCGGCACACACGTCAAAATGGGCGTGGTCCTCCCGGTCATACCAACGGATGTATTCCCGGTCGTTCTGCCGGCAGGAGCAATACGGTCCCGCCAACTGCCGGGCTTTCTCCTGCTGTGCCAGCAACCAGCTCCGGGATATGACGGCGTGCGCCTTTAAAAACTCCGGCGAAGCGGTGGCTTTCATCTCGGAAGAAATGACGCTCACCAAGTAATCTTCCAGGGGCAGGCGGTTGACCGCCGTCAGGTGTTCCCCCTCGTCTATGATTTTCAACTCGCCCTTGAACTTTTGGGTCTCCTTGCGTTCCCAGTGGAACTGGATGCCGATGACCACCTCCGTCAAGTCGAAATCCCGGGCTACATAATCATCGGGGGCGAACACCATCGGCAGGGCAATTTCCTGCACGCCTTCCGCGCCTTGCAGCCAATATTTCTCCTTTTCCCTGTATATGCAATATTCCCCTTCATACGCCTTGCCCCCGGCACGGTATGTGCCGTTCAGCCTGAAATGTATTTTTTCGGCGAACAGGACACCGACTTCGATGTATGGAACCGTCTGTATCATAAAGTTATCTTTTCTAATTCCTGAATCAAGGCGTCACGCACATCGGACGTCGCGGACACCTGACCGAAAAGGTCGGTCAGCAACGGCACCGAATAGCGGTCGAAATCCTCTTTCCGGGGAGCGACAATCACTCCCGCCATATCCACGCACCCGGGACTGAACAATATTTTTTCCTCCCCCTCGGCAAAAAACTGCCTCGGTCGCCTCAGCTTCCGGGGACACACGCACAACGTCCACCAACCGTCCTCGTACCACGCCAGCACGTTCATCATCGGCTCCTCCTGAAAAGGCACCAGCCGTCCGAGCCCGTCCCGTACCCGGACAAACCATTCCGACAAATCCTGCCAACGGGAAGCCCTCAGCACCACCACTTCCCGGAGGTAGTTCTCTAATACGGCAACGGAACAGCCCTCTTTCCGTACCACCGTTCTCCGCAATGCTTCCCGCCGGATGTCCTGCTCCAACGGCATCGACTGCCGGGGCACCATTTGGAAATGGAAATGGTCCGGAGCCGAAGCCCCGCACTCCGGTCCGTTGTAAAATACCACATAGTCGGTGAAATCGGCGGCAAGGCGCAACAATGTCCCGATGTGCGCATCGATTCGCTGGGGAATGTGCGCGTCGGCAGGAACCGTGAAATGCCGGGGAAAAATGGGATACGGATTCACGAAAATGTGGTACCCGTCACCGTAGGCGATTCCCCGCTGCCCCTCCGGCAGATGCTCCCCGCAAAGGAAGCAGGGACGGGACTGCAACGTCTGGCGGTCAACCTTGGCATTGGTGGAGAGCATCCGCGCGGGATTGTACTGCACCCGGACGGTGAACGCCCCGAAATCAATGTCCCGGTAAATCACCTGCCGCAAACCGTCGAAGTTCCGCCGTGCCAGTTCAAACTCCTGCATCTGGCTGTCGTGCAACCGCTGTAAATCCCCGTTATTCATCTCCGGCTTCCGAAATATTCATTCTCATCCGGGCTTTCAGTTCCAGCGTCCGGATTTTATCCTTGTAAAAATGATAGGCATTCTGCTTGGCGACATCCAACGCAGCATCGGAATTGCCGTCCCAACGGCGGCAAAGGTACAGGGCGTCGAAAATGCGTCCTATCCGATATTCCCGGGAAACGGCAAGCGCGACGGCATAATCTTCTCCATAGCTGACATTGGGGAACCCGATGCTTCGCACCACCGGGGTGTAAAACGCCCGGGGAGCCCCCAATCCGTTGATGCGCAAGGCATTGTTGTGTCCGTTCTCCGCCGTCCACTCCCGATGAGCGATTACGCCTGGCGGAATTTCCTCCAGCCGGAAGTTCACCATTCGGTAACTGCCAATCACCATTGCGCATTTTTCCCGATAAAAAGCATCCACTATCGTCTGAAGGGTATGTTCATCCGAATACAAATCATCGCTGTCCAACTGGACGACGAACTTTCCGCAACGGGGATGTTCTATCGCCTCGTTCCAGCATCCCCCGATGCCCAGTTCCCGGGAAGCGGGGATGTGATGCACAAGCAACGGGCTGGTCCGTGCCAGCTCCTGCAAAACGGCAGTGGTGCCGTCCGTGGAATGGTTGTCCACCACAATCACATTGAACGGAAAGTCCGTCTGCTGACGCAAGGCGGAACCCACGGCATCGGCAATCGTGCCCGACCGGTCTTTCACGGGTATCACCACGGAGGCTTCTACCGGAAAACCGCCCGCCTCCAATTCGATGCTCCGGGTACGCGGTGCGAGCTTCGCCCCTATGGCGTGCAAATGAGCCGTACAGGCCTGCTCCATTTCCACCTGCACCTCCCGCTGGGCAGGATTCACGTAGTCGAACTGCTTTTCGCCGGATTTCCGAAAATCCGTTTCGTCCACGGTGTACAGGTATTCCGGCAGACGCACGATGTCGCCCTTCCGGGACAGCCTCAAGCGCAAATCGTACAAGGCGGCATAACGGTATTCCTCCTCCATTTCCGCCACGGCTTCGGCAAACTCCCGGGTCCGGTACAATTGCAAGGGACCGAAATCGAAGTCGTCCCTCAAACTGCCCAACTGGTATTCCAAAACGGGAATACTCTTTTTCACTTCGCCCTCCCGCCGGAAATAATCCGCATACAACATCACGGCATCCGACGTCCGGGCAACCTGCAACATTCTTTCCACGGCACGGGGAGCCAGATGCAGTTCGCTGTTTCCCGTGTATAACAGAAGATAGTCCGAACGGTGCGTCTCCGCCAGCTTTCTCAAAGCCGCCGAATCCGACCACCTCGGCAAATTAACAATTTGAGGCATAACACCCATTTTTTCCGATTTTGCTTCAAAACTATAAAAAATCGAAAACCAAAACTAATTTTGAGCGGGTTTGTATGCAAAATCTCCGCCCTCCACTGAAAATTCCTAGGTTAACAGGGGATGTAAATGGAATTTATAATTCTTCTATCTCCTTGACAGCAAGCCCCGTCACTTGTGCTATGACTTCCACGGGTGTCCCCGCCGCTTTAAAACCTCTTGCCAAGGCTCGCT
>CAYNXE010000016.1:0-21304 GCA_964400995.1 uncultured Odoribacter sp. | reverse complement strand
AAAGCAAAGCGCAAAACAACCCAAACACCGCCCATTTCGTCATTCTCATAACCTTTCCATTTTAATTCATTTCAACCGATAAACCGCCTCTTTCACCTCCTGCGCCCATTCCATAGGCTTTTTGCTCCGGTCGAAAGTTTGCCAGGGAATCGGTTTGCCGATGTAAAGCGTAAAATGCTTGTTCCGCTGCTTAAATGTTTCATCCGGCAGACAAAGCATCTCCAGATTGGCTTTCAAGCGGATTTTCTTCCTGAAATTCGCCAGATTGTAAAAGAAATCGGAATTCTTCCCGTCAATGAAAATGGGAACGATGTCCCGCTGATGCTGAATCGCCTTGGAAACGAAACTCTTCTGCCATTCCAAGTCCCTGATGACTCCGTGCTGCTTGCGGCTCACCAAACCGGCTGGGAACATAATCATCTGGCAATCGGAAGCGTAAGCCTCCTCAATCGCCGACACGGCATCTTTCGCCTGCGCCCCGTGCTTGTTCACCGGCAGAAAAATATTGTTCAGATTCTTCAGATTCAGCAACAGGTCATTTACGGGGAACTTCAATTCCGGATAACGGGTACCCAGAAACGAAATCAGGATGATGCCGTCAGGTCCGCCGAGGGGATGATTGGAAACAAAAATATAACGTCCCTCCGGAGCCGGAAGGTGCTCTTCGCCGACCACCCGGTAAGAAACATTCAGATACTCCAGAATGGCGTCCGAAAACGCCAGTCCCTTACGGTCGCCGTACTTGCCGATAAAATCATTGATATCCTCCTGATGAATCAGTTTCTTCAGAAAAGAATACACAAACCCGGGAATCCACTTGGCAAGGCCGGGATTCTTGCTCCTAAAAAGCTGCTCGACATATATCGGCTTCACACATTCATCATTTGCCATAATATCCACATTTATACCAGACAAAGATAAAAAGGATTTTCAAATATTTCCGTCCAAAAAGCAGACCGACGGAAACTTTCGGAAAGGCTTTCCGTTATAAGGAGTATATAACAGAAAATAATGCACAACCTGTAAGTTAAATTTAAAATGAAGCGTATGAAACACACATTATTTCTGACATGCCTGCCTATGCTGACGTTGTCACTTTTTATGGTAGGTTGTAATTCGACGAAAAAATTACAAAAAGAAGTCATCGAGACAGCCGTCAGCGGCAATGTCAACCCTCAGCAACTGGAAGCGGTGAACGGAAAGGTGAATTTCAACTACACCACCAACTTCGCCCCAAAGCAATTCGACAAGAAAATGATCCTGAAAATCACCCCCAAAGTCCAGTACGGCAGCCAAATGGTCAATCTGCAGCCCGTATTTTTGCAGGGTGAAAAGGTGAAAGACGCCAACTACCCGGTGGTCGACTACGACCAGGGCGGCAGCTTCACCCAGAACATGGCCTTCAATTTCAAACCCGGCATGAGCAACAGCGTCCTCTGGGCGGACATCGAAGCCATGCACGGCAACAAGCTGTCCATGCTGAGTCCGGTGGTGCTGAACAACAACGGAATCAAAGTATGGCAACAACCGGCATTCACCCTGAACGGCATTGATTACGCGCCGGCAATGACCGAAACGTTCATCGAGGACGTCCCGGCAACAGCGGTTGGCGTTGTCAGCGGCTACGTCCTGTTCCCGCTGGGAAAATCAACCATTCCCCAGGCTGAACAAAATTCTGCGGTTATGTCACAGGCTGCAAAAGCCATGGAGAAAGTATTGGCAGACAAAAACGCCAAAATCACGAATATGTTCATCTACATATCCAATTCTCCGGAAGGCACCGAACGGCTGAACCAGAACCTCGCCAACAACCGTTTCCGCTCAGCGAAAAATTTCTTTGAAAAAGACCTGAACCTGGCGAACACCGCCATGGTGAACAATCCAAAATTCGTTGTACAGCAGACGGTCAGCGAAAACTGGAACGGACTATATATGCTGCTCCAAAATTCGGACATCAAAAACAAGGAACAGATCATCAACGAACTGAAAAACGCCCCCAACGCAACAGCACGCAACAAGGTCATCGACAATTACATCGACAAAGTACCCGAATTAAAAGATGTGATTCTACCCACACTCCGTCGTGCTGACTTCTTCGTATTCTACACGGTTCCCACCACGGTAGAAGAAGACGTGCAGTTGACCTATTTCCTACCGCAGCTGAGCGAAAAGACTCCTGCCGTCACGGCACAGTCCAATTGGCAACTGTTGAACGACCTGGCGGTAATGGCGATTGACAACAAGGAATACGGAAAAGCCCAGAAACTGCTGGAGGCTGCCGCCATACTGAAAGAAGACGCCACCATCAACAACAACATGGGCATCGTACATGCACAAATGGGACGCAAACGGGAAGCATCGCAATGCTTCGACAAAGCCAAACTGCGCAAAGAAGCCCGCTACAACATGGGACTGATTCTGATGCAAAACGGAGAGTACGGCAAGGCCATTCCCTATTTGCAGACCCAACCCAACATCAACCTTGCCTATTCCCAACTGATGAACAACGACAACAAGGCGGCAATGGACACCTTCCACAAGATAAAACTGAAAAATGCCATGGATTATTACCTGATGGCAGTCGCAGCGGCAAGAACGAAGGACACCCGGGAAATGACAACCTCGCTGACCAAGGCGATACAAATGCAACCCAATCTGAAAAACTGGGCGGCTACCGACATCTCCTTCTATCCGTACAAGGGAGACCCGGTCTATATGCAGATAGTCAAGTAATATAGTTTGTAAAGTTTATAAAGTTATAAACTTTCCACTAAATAGAAATCTTATGGATAGAACACTCAAAGGAACAGAAACGGAAAAGAACCTGTTGAAAGCATTCGCCGGCGAATCACAAGCCAAAAACCGCTATACTTTCTTCTCGAAAATAGCTCAGAAAGAAGGATACGAGCAAATCGCAGGCATTTTCTACGAAACCGCCCTGCAAGAAGAGATGCACGCCAAACGATTCTTTACTTTTCTGGAAGGAGGTATGGTGGAAATTACCGCGGCTTATCCTGCCGGAATACTGTCGGACACCCTGGGCAACCTGACGGAAGCAGCGGAAGGGGAACACGACGAAGCCTTTAACCTGTACCCCGCTTTCGGCAAGACAGCCGAAGAGGAAGGGTTCAAAAAAGTGGCTGCCTTGTTCAAATTCGTGACCGAAGTCGAAAAGATGCACGAGGAACGTTACCTGAAACTGCTGAAAAACATACGGGAAAACGAAGTGTTCGCCCGTCCGGAAGAGGTACGCTGGTACTGCCGCAAGTGCGGATACGTCCACATCGGGAAAACCCCGCCGGAAACCTGTCCGTCCTGCCTGCATCCCAAAGGATTCTTTGAATTGTTCCCGGAAAACTATTGACCGGCAAATCCGTGACGATGCACAATAAAAAGCGCATACCCCGCGCTTTTTAATCCTTTTCTCAACAATTGTGCTCCGAGTTTACCGGAGCCCATTTCGAGGGACTGTATGCCGATGGCTTGCCACAATCATACGGTCCCTTTTGTCTCAAAACCTGAAATCCCGTTCTCCCCGCTTGATTTTCTCCAGATTCTCCAAAGCCAGGCGACGCACCTTCTCGTGGGGCACCCGAAGCATCTCGGCGGCAATCACACGTTCCCCCTTCTCCCGCGTTTCCGGTGAAGCGTAATCCTCCAGGTATTCCTTCAAAGTCATCAGGGCATTGGGCTGACAGCAATTGGCAATCTGCCCGGATTTCACTAACGACATAAAACGGTCGCCCGTCCGTCCCTCCCGATAACAGGCCGTGCAGAAACTGGGAATATACCCCAAATCAAGCAGCCAGCCCACCACCTCGTCCAGCGTCCGCCGGTCCGAAACATCGAACTGGGAAGTCGTTTCATCGTACTCCTCCTGCCTGACGTATCCGCCGACACTGGTATGCGATCCGCCGCTGATTTGCGAAACTCCGATGTCCAGCACCTTTTCCCGCGATTCCCGCGATTCCCGGGTCGAAACAATCATTCCCGTATAAGGCACAGCGATACGGATAATCGCCACGATTTTCCGGAAAATATCGTCCGGTACCACATTGGCAAAGTCGTTTGTATCAATATCGTCCGCATTGCACAACCGGGGCACGCTTATCGTATGGGGTCCCACCCCGAAAACAGCCTCCAGATGCTCCGCGTGCATCAGCAAACCGACAAAATCATAACGGTACGTATTCAAACCGAACAGCACGCCGATGCCAACATCGTCAATCCCCCCCGCCATGGCACGGTCCATCGCCTCCGTATGGTAGGCGTAATCGCTTTTCGGACCCGCCGGATGCAAGGCCTCGTAATTTTTCTTGTGGTAAGTTTCTTGAAAAAGAATATAAGTACCTATCCCCGCCTCCTTCAGTTTCCGGTAATTCTCCACCGTCGTCGCCGCAATGTTCACATTCACCCGGCGAATGGCTCCGTTCCGGTGCTTCACGGAATAAATGGTCTCGATGCTCTCCAGGATATACTCTATGGGATTCATCAGCGGATGCTCCCCCGCCTCCAGCGCCAGACGCTTGTGCCCCATATCCTGCAACGCAATCACCTCTTGCCGGATTTCCTCCTGCGTCAGCTTCCGCCGGGCAATCGTCCTGTTCTTGGCATGATAGGGGCAATACACACAACCGTTCACGCAATAATTGGACAGATACAACGGTGCGAACATCACAATCCGGTTGCCGTAAAACTTTTGCTTGATTTCTTTGGCAACCGCAAACATCCGCTCCACCAGCTCCGGATCCTCGCATTCGAGAAGCAAAGCGGCTTCCCGATGATTCAGTCCCCTGCAATCCCTGGCACGTTCTATCAGCCCTTCCACCAGACGGCGGTCGGCCTTATGCTCGCGCGCATACGCCAGAGTTGCTAAAATCTCCGCATCATCAATAAACTCCTCGGCTCTGCCGGATTTTACATCATACATACCCTGTTGCTTGTCATTTCATCTCCAACACGAGATGCTCACGCCTTCTGGCACATGATATTCAGAATGGTCTTGTCGGTCTGTTCCATTCCCTTCGTGCCGATCAATCCGATGTTCCGAATGGTTTTCTCGATATCCTCCTCGACAATTCCGTCGTGACGGGTTTGAATCCCCTGCATAGACAACAAGGATGCCTGTACGGCTGCGGATACGCCGGAATAGACTTTCAACGCACATCCCTGCTTCGCCCCGTCGCACATCATACCCGTCAGATTGGACGACATGGTCTTAATGGTATTCACCACCTGATCGTAAGTACCGCCCATCAGGTAAGTAATGGCAGAAGCCGAACCGGTTCCGGCAATCAATATGCCGCACAATGCCGACAAATGTCCCATATAATAATGAATGTGAGCAGCCACCAGATTACTCAACGCCAAGGCGCGAATCAACTGCTCGCGGCTGCAATGGAACTGCTCGGCAGCCACCACCACCGGCAGATAAACCGTAATTCCCTGATTGCCACTGCCCGAATTGGTCATCACCGGCTTCTCGCACCCGTCCATTCGGGCATCCGAAGCCGCCGTGGCGCAAATCAAAGCATTGTTCAGGAAATCCTCCTTCAACAACCCCTTGCCTATATTCTCCTTTAACGTCCTGCCAATCTGCAACCCGAACCTGCCTTTCAACCCCTCGTCCGAAATCGCCTTGTTCATCTCCGCCCCTTTCAACACAAACTCAATCTCGGCAACATCAATGTTGTGCACAAACTCCCAGATACGGGCGATGCTCAACTCCGCACGCTCGTTCTTTTCTGCGGCACAAGGCGTATAATCTTTCCGGTACACGGTTTTCCCGTTTTTTTCCACCGACACGATGTTGGTGTGTCCGTGAACAATGACCGTCTTCACCACCTCTCCGCACCTGCTGCACACCGCTTCCGCATACAACTTGTCGGGGGCATCCTCCTTCAAATGAATCTCCACCGCCCGTTTTTCCAGCAATCCTTTCGCCACGGACAGATTATCGCCGCAGGAAACCTCCTTCAACACCTCCAGTCCGTACTCCGTCTTGCCGCAAACGGCACCCAAAGCGGCAGCAATGGGCAAGCCCGTCATTCCGCTCCCGGGAATGCCTACTCCCATGCCGTTTTTATAAATATTTCCACTGACGGAAACCTCGATATGCTCCGGAATCCCTCCCAGCTCCTCCTTACACCGCGCACACGCCAAAGCACACGCAACCGGCTCAGTACATCCCAAAGCCGGCACTGCTTCCATTTTTAAAATCTCTATAATCTGTTTATCCGTAGCCTGACACATCACATTTCATTTTTTTAGTTAGTGAGACAAATGTATTCTATTTTTAAACACCTACTTCCGGCAAACCCACTATTAACGCTTTTTTAACGAGCCGGCAGGCTTTGATTTCCTATTATTTTTCTCTATCTTCGCAAAAATTTTCAATACACATGTTCAAACTGATTGTACTGATACTCATGCTTCCGGCAAGGCTTTACGCCAACGAGCCGGATTCCGTGGCAACCACTCCGCACAACGACATCATGGAGAAACTCCATAACCATACGGGCAAAGGAGAAGTACGCATTCACGGCGACCAGTCCATTCACAACCTGCTGAAATGGCACACCCGCCTGAACGAACAAAAGAAAAACTTCTCAGGCTACCGCATCCAAATTTATTCAGCAAATTCATTCGGTTGCAACATCGATGAATTAAAAGAAATCAGGGACAAATTTGAAAAAAACTTTCAAACCATTCCCGCCTACTTGACCTACTTCAACCCGGATTTCAAAATTCGGACAGGCAACTACCATTCTCGTCTGGAAAGCATTCCCGACCTATACAAAATCCGCAAGCTGTATCCTACCAGCTATCCGGTCAAGATGGACATCGCCCTGGAAGAACTGAAACGCATCCCCATGCAAGACATCATCCAGGCAGAAGAAGATGACGAGTTTGAAGACATTGAAGAGGTGGATTACAACGAATACTAAATCCGCTTTCTTTACTTACCGTTCGTTCCGAAAACTCCGGAGAAGCGCGAGAAGTTCCTCTTGCGTCCGGGCATACAATTCACGGGTGGCATCGCTGTCCGCGTCAAAGGGACGGTGTTGCAATATCTTGTTCAACTTCTCCACTTGCTTCATCCGGCTCTGCGTCTCCGAAGTCATGTAGTTGTCCCTGAACTTTTCCCAGACATATTCAACTCCCTGGGGAGACAGATGCAACATATCCTCCCCGTAAAAACGATAATCCCGCAACTCGTCCATCACGATTTCGTATGAAGGGAAATAAGACACCTGTCCATACTCCCCCTGCAACCGGTCTGCCGCCAGCAACAGCACCGCCTTGCTCAACTGGTTTCCGTGGGCACCGTCCTTCCAGTGGCGCACCGGACTCACCGTGAACACGACTCTCATATCCGGATTCACTTCCCGCAACCGGTCCAGCAAATCGGCATACACCCGGACAATCTCCTCCACCTCCAGACGGAAACGCTCAAAGTCGGAAGCCGGAAACCGGTGACAATTGGACACCACCTGCCCCGTCTTGCGAAAACGGTACACCCACGCCGTCCCCCAGGTAATCACCAGTACATCCGTTTTCTTCAGGTGAGCGCCAGCCGTTTCCAAACGGCTGTTGATTCGCTGCAAACACTGCCCGGACTGCGTAGCGGAGAAATCTCCGTGATGACTCAGACTGACCCACTTCCCGTTATTTTGGAGCAAATCCGACTCCCCGAAACGCCTGCCCGAAAGCAAAATATCCAAAGTCGAAGCCACCGAAAGCGGATTATAGACAATCCCGCAAGGGTTAATGTCCGTCTGAAACCCGAAATAGGCCAGCTTTGCCCCGATATTCTCGACAAAACAAGAACCCAGCAACATCATCCTTGTGGAGTATTCCACCTGAAAAGACGGCTTGTCTATTTTCACAACAGTCTGCAAATCCATGGTCGCAATTTTCTCCAAAAATAAGAATTTTCTATCTTTGCTCCACAAAATGCGTGTCATGAATTTCATCACCATCCTGTTTATCGCTATCGGATTATCCATGGACAGCCTTGCCGTCAGCATCTCCGGCGGCATCTGCATGAAGCCCTTTTGCATGCGCCAATCGCTGAAAATGGCATTGGTCATGGGCATCTTTCAGGGAGGCATGACCTGGATAGGCTGGGCGCTCGGCATTCATTTCAGTTCGCTCATCACCGACTTCGACCACTGGATTGCCTTTATTCTGTTGGGCTATCTGGGGGGTAAAATGGTGTACGAATCCTTGCAGAAAGAAGAAAAAAGCGCAATCACATTTACCAACAAGACCTTACTCACCCTGGGAGTAGCCACCAGCATCGACGCCCTTGCCGTTGGCGTCAGCATGGCTTTCCTGCAGCTTGATATCTGGCTGCCCGCCGGCATCATCGCCTTCACCACCTTTTTTCTCTCTTTCGCCGGCGTCCTGTGCGGGTTCCGGTTCGGACGAATCAAAGGCCTCAACGCGGAATTGTTCGGCGGAATCATCTTAATAGCTATCGGATTGAAAATCCTGGCAGAACACACACTGATGAATTAATATATTATTTTTGCAGACGATTAAGCAAACGATATGGCAAAGAAATTCCACATAGAAACCTACGGATGCCAGATGAACGTGGCGGACAGCGAAGTGGTGGCGGCGATTCTGACCGACCGGGGATTCATACATACGCCGGACAAAAACGAAGCGGACGTGATACTGGTGAACACCTGCTCCGTGCGTGAAAACGCCGAACAACGGGTAAGGGGAAGAATCCAGGGCTTCACGGAACTCCGGAAACACAATCCGCATCTGCTGATTGGCATCATGGGCTGTATGGCGGAACGACTGGGAGAGAAACTTTTTGAGGAAGAAAAGAATGTGAACATCGTCGTCGGACCGGATGCCTATATGGACCTGCCACTGTTGATTGAAAAAGCCGAAAAAGGCGAAAAAGCCATCAACACCCAATTGTCCGTCACGGAAACTTACGAAAACATCTGCCCCTCCCGGCTGGATGCAAGTACGATTTCCGGATTCGTATCCATCATGAGAGGATGCAACAACTTCTGCACCTACTGCATCGTACCCTATACCCGGGGACGGGAACGGAGCCGCAGTCCCCACAGCATCATCAGCGAAGTGCTCGACCTGCAACGGCGAGGCTACAAGGAAATCACGCTGTTGGGACAAAACGTCAACTCCTACCTCTACAAGGACGAACAAACCACCGTGAATTTTCCCGGTCTGCTGGAAATGGTAGCACGCACGGTACCGGATATGCGCATCCGGTTCGCTACCTCTCATCCCAAGGACATGAGCGACGAAACCTTGGAAACCATTGCCCGCTGGAAAAACATTTGTCGGGCAATCCACCTTCCGGTACAATCGGGCAGCAACTCGGTGCTGAAAGACATGAACCGGAAATACACCCGGGAATGGTACCTGGACCGCATTGCGGCGATTCGCCGAATCATACCGGATTGCGGCATATCCACCGACGTCTTTGTCGGCTTCCACAACGAAAGCGAAGAGGACTACCAACAAACCCTGAACCTGATGCAAGAGGTAGGCTTCGACCTCGCCTATATGTTCAAATATTCGGAACGTCCGGGCACCAAGGCATCCAAAAACCTGCCGGACAACGTGGACGAAGCCACCAAAGGACGCCGACTCCAGGAACTCATCGACCTGCAGACCCGCTGGTCGCTGGAAAGCAACCGCAAGGACATCGGCAAAGTGTTTGAAGTGCTGGTAGAAGGTGTCTCCAAGAAAAGTCCGGATGAAATGTTCGGACGCAGCAGCCAGAACAAGGTGATTGTCTTCCCCGCCCGGCAGATTCCGGTCGGCTCGTTTGTCCGCATCAAAGTCACAGACTGCACGTCGGCAACCTTGAAAGGGGAAATCTATTCAGAATAACCATACCCGTCCGCCATGCACCGCAAACTGCAAAACGAAGAACTGAACCGAATCAGCACCGAGGAGTTCAAACAAGCCGGCAAAACCCCGGTAGTCGTCATCCTGGACAACATCCGCAGCCAAAACAACGTAGGCTCCGTATTCCGGACATCGGACGCTTTTCGCATCGAAAAGATATACCTTTGCGGCATCACCTCCACTCCCGAAAACCGCGAGGTGCACAAAACCGCCCTCGGTGCCGAAGACGCTGTCAACTGGGAATATGCCAAAGACACCCTGGCGGTCATCGCCCGACTGAAAAGCGAAGGATACCAGGTATTTGCCATCGAACAGGCGGAAAACACCACCTCCCTCGAAAATTTCCGCATCGACCCGAACCGGAAATACGCCCTGATATTCGGAAACGAAGTGAAAGGAGTGCAACAGGAAGCCATCGACGCTTCCGACGGCTGCATCGAAATCCCTCAATTCGGCACCAAACACTCCCTGAACATCTCCGTAACCGTCGGCATCGTCCTGTGGCAACTGACCATCCCCCTGCTCAACACCTACCTTCACCCCACCCGACATATATAATAGAACATTAAAAATTTTCTCTGGAAATAAATTTGGGTTATATTTGTTTGGGACGAAATGGAAAATACAGCGTGCTATCACCTTTTCCCAACAAATGCGTTATGAAATATCTGACCTACCTGTCGTTGCTTATGATATTGCTGAATAATTGTTCCCAAAAAGAACAGTTATCGGGTACGATTGTGGATTTCGGAGACTTTGAAGACATTTCCGACCGGCAACTCATCGACCAGTTTCATTTTGTCAGACTGGAAACCAACCAGGAGTGCCTTTTCGGGACCATCGACCAGATTCAGGTATCGGGAGACAACATCTATATCCTGGACTCATACCAGACCCGAAGCATATATGTATTTGACAAACAAGGAAAATTCTTGCGCAAACTTGAAGGGAACCGACGCGGTCCCGGAGAATTTCTATTGCCCTTGTGCTTTTTTATCCATCCGACAGACGGCACGCTAATCGTCAAAGACTTGCAACAACAGGCATTGTTTCGCTACGCCCTAAGCGATTTGTCTTTTATCGACAAACTGCCAACGGAGGACTTCCCCGTTTCTTTCGGCATATTGCCCGAAACCGATTTTTTCGCATACTACTATCCCGACCGGGGACAAGCCTGTCAACTGCGCATAACCGACCCAAAGGGACAAATCATCAAAGAACTACTGCCCACAGACCCAAAATCCAAAATCCTTCACGGCGTAGGCCAGAATTTCTATGCGCACAAAGGGAAACTGAATGTATTTCCGCATTTCTCCAATACCATTTTCAAAGTAACTCCCGACAGTGCAGTTCAACGTTATCAGTTTCATTTTGGAGAATACCGTTTCCCCGACAACGAGCTTTTTAGAAAAAACAAATACAACTCCCAAGCCATCATGAGCGAATTGATGAACAATCCCTACGTCCGCATAATGGTTCCATACGAAACGGAGGAAAATCTAATAGTAAAATACCATGTCAAACGACAGACGCTGTTGGGCATATATCACAAGAAGCAACAACGTGCATTCAATTTAAATCCGCAGGCCATACGGGACTCGTTGCACTTGGGCGGTTTCCCCGTGCCGATAGGAGTGCATCACCATGAATTTATCGGACAGATAACGTTGGATGCCAGCCAGAGAAACCGCATCACCTCTCCAGAACTTCAAAAATTAACGGAAGATTATTCGGAAGACAATAACCCCATTTTAATCTTTTACACTTTAAAATCGTGAAATTCATCCGGCACAGCCATGAAAAAAGCCATCAAAACCACCCTGCAATACCTTACGGCAATCCTCATCTCTTTGCTGATAGCGATTGCACTCCGGCTGTTTGTCGTTGATTTCTACTCCATTCCCAGCGACTCGATGTCTCCCGCCATACAGCCGGGCGACTTCATTATGGTAAACAAATTGAGCCTCGGGGCAAGGATGTACAAAAACTTCGATTTCCTGAAAAACGGCTCCGAACCGCCGATATGGCGGGTGAAAGGATATGCCCCCGTCAGACACGGAGATATCCTGGTGTTCAACTTCCCGTATAGCCAAAGTTTGAACAAAATCAGCATGCACCTCTCCCGCTTCTATGTGAAACGCTGCCTCGGACTGCCGGGAGACACCTTGCAAATCCGGGATGCCCATTACGAAATCAACGGCAAAAGAGGATTCGGAAACCTGGAAGAACAACAGCAAATCGCAGAATACCAAGGAGAATTTCCACGAGGCATCTACCACACGATTCCTTTCGACCAACGGATAAACTGGACGATTGTCAACATGGGACCGCTCTATATCCCCCGGCAAGGCGACCGGATTCCGCTGGACACCCTGGCTTGCCGGCTGTACCAAAAAATGATTGAATACGAAAGCGGACTCCCTATCCGGGAAGCCGAAGGTAAAGTGTATTGCCGGGACAGCCTGATAGAACACTACACGTTCCGGAAAAACTGGTATTTCCTGGGAGGCGACCACATGTGGAACTCTCAGGATTCCCGCTACATCGGACTGATTCCGGAAGAATTCATCGTAGGGAAAGCAGTCATGGTTCTGACTTCCAAAGACCCCGAAACGGAGAAATATCAATGGAACAGATTTTTCAAACGCATCAAATAAAAACACCAACTGACATGAACAACACCTCATTCCTTAGCCCCAAACCCATAAACGGATACATCTTCTTATCCCTGATTGCGCTGTTGCTTTCCTGTCGAGAGGTTCGCGACAATGCCCCAGACACCATATCCATCAATTACAAAGCCAGAGAACACGTCAACCTGTCGAAATATTTTGAATTGTTCCGAATATGCCCCTTGGAAACGACCTCCGAAAACCTTATGGGATACATAACAAAAATAGAGATGCACAACCAGGATTTTTACATCCTGGATTTCACCAACAACCGCATATTCCACCACGATTCCTCAGGCAGATTCATCAACCAATTGAACAAAATAGGACGAGGACCGGAAGAATACATCCGCATAATGGACATGCAAGTAAACAACGATGGTGTTTTCGTACTCGATGTCTCCCGTCAAGCCGTACTTCAATACAACCACGATTTGCAATTTGTTCAACGCATACCCATATCGCTGAATTTTTCACCAATTGAATTTTTAGTGCAAAAAGAAAGTATGTTTTTTTACAGCGAAAGAAACAACACGGAACAAGATTACTGTTTCTACCGAACCAATTTCCAGGGAGAACCGCTGGATTCGTTGGTAAAAAGAACACCGATAAAAAACAAGCAACAGCATACGATTCGAGCATCCAATGTTTTTTGTTTCAATAGCGATTCTTTGTTTTCTCCACGTTTCAGCAACCACATCTATTCGCAAAACAACCACAAAATAGTCTACGAACTGGATTTCAAGGGCAAGACTTTTCCCGAAGACAAACTTGACATAGAGAATTACAACCCGTTTGACACCCTATCCCCGTACATCGTAAGAGACAACATACATCAACAAGACGCAAACTTATTCATCAGCTATTTTTACAACGGGAGACGCTATTTTTTTCATTACAACACACACAGCAAATCCTCCTTGTTTAACGGCGATTTTGTAAACGACCTGATTCCCCGATTCAGATTCTTCCCCCGGTGGCAAAAAAACAGCTATTGGATTGACTGCATCGACAGCTACGCCCTCATAAACGGCTTTCCGGACCTCCCAAAAACAATAAAACAATTGCAACCTTTACAAGAAACAGACAACCCGGTTCTTTTCATTTATAAAATAAAAGACTTGGAGTAAGATTGTTTTTTATATATTTACCCAAAAATAGATCCCTATGGCAAGCATCTACAATTTCAGGAAAACCATTTCAATGCTCGGCATCGTTTCCATACTGTTTGTTTTTGGTTGCAAAAAGAACAAAGAAAAAAACGTCGATGAATCCCAACAGGCAAGGATAGAACAGAACCAGGAAAAAACCGAGGTTCGGGTGGCAAAGGCACGCAAAGACCGCTTTGAAATGGAACTGGTCAGCAACGGCAAAGCGGAAGCCCGGGAGAAAGCGACCCTGAACTTTCTGGTTTCCGATGTCATAGACTCCATATTCGTCACTAACGGAGCCCGGGTAAAAAAGGGAGACCCGATTCTCCAGGTAGACGGTTACAATGCCAGACAACAACGGCAGGACGCCCTGCTGAACCTGAAAAAAGCGGAGCTTGAATTGCGCAACCGGCTGATGAGCGAAGGCATAAACGACTTGAAAGACACCCTCCGCCTGCCCGCTCAACGCTTACATACGATTATGCTGCAATGCGGTTACACCTCCGCTGTCAGCAGCTATGAAAAAGCCTGCCGGGACTACGCCAACATCCGAACAACAGCGCCGTTCACCGGAATCGTCTCCGACCTGGAAGCCAAACCGTTCAACCCCTCCTCTGCCTACAAAAACGTCTGCACGCTCATCAACGATTCCCAAATGGAAGTGGTGTTCAACGTGTTGGAAACGGAAATCGGATACATTCACAGAGGCATGGACGTGGAACTGACCCCCTACGCCAACCAGTCGGTAACCCTGCACGGAAAAGTGAGCGAGGTCAATCCCCGAATCGATGAAAACGGCATGGTCAAAATCAAAGCGACCGTCGACAACGCCAGCCACATTCTGGTAGACGGCATGAACGTAAGCATCATCCTGAAACGACAAATCGAAGACAAACTGATTGTGCCCAAGACCGCCGTACTCCCCCGACAGGGCAAAAAAGTCGTATTTGTACACCAAAACGGCAAAGCCATCTGGAAATACGTCACGACCGGTTTGGAAAACAGCCGGGAAATCAGCATCGAATCCGGATTGAAAGAAGGCGAGGAAGTCATCTACGAAAACAATCTGGGCCTGTCGCATGAAAACGAGGTCATCGTCATCGAAACGAAAAATTAGGAAGACGCAAGAAACCAGGGCATGAAATTATCGGCATTTTCAGTAAACACGATTTTTATAGTACTGATGTTGCTGGGCATATCTTTGATTCCCAGAATATCATTGCAACTGATGCCCTCGTCCCGTTCCAACCAACTGAGCGTATCCTTTTCGTGGCCCAATGCCAATCCGGAATTACTCGAAATGGAAGTCACTTCCAAACTGGAAGGAGCCTTCGCACGCACCAAAGGACTAAACAACATAACCTCCCACACGGGACAGGGGTTCGGCACCATTCGCCTGCAAATCGACAAGAACGAAAACATCGACGCAATAAAATTGTATCTCTCCTCCTTGATCCGCTCCCTGGCAAAAGGATTGCCGGAAGGCGTAAAAGTCGGATCCGTACAGGGGGGAGAACGCAACAGGGTGCAACGCGACGAAGAAGAACGCCAGCTATTGTTGAGCTACACCATTACAGGTCCGGGCAGCACGCAGGACGTGGCAACCTTTGCCGAAGATGAAATCACGCCCCTCATCTCGCAGATACCGGACATTGCAGGGGTATCCGTCACCGGTGCCGTACCCTTTGAATGGGTGCTGAACTACGACCCGCAGACCCTGCAAGACATCAAAGTCTCTCCGCAGGACATCGCAGCCGCCATAAACAAATACTACGCACGGCGCGAAGGAGGCAAAGTGCTGATAGAAGCCCTACCGGAAGAAAAATATGCCTACATCGTATTCAAAGGAAACCCGCAGGCGAACCAGGCCAGTTTTCTGGAAATCCCCGTCAAATCCGTTGACGGCAAGATTATCTACCTGAAAAATATCGCAACCTTGGATTATCAGGAGGTCAAACCCCAATCCTATTACCGCATCAACGGACTGAACCGCATCAATATCAACATATTTTGCGAAAAGAAAGCCAATATGCTCGACCTTTCCGCAAAGACGAGGAGCAAAATGGACGAAATCGCAGCCGCTTTCCCCTCCTCCTACTCCCTGAAAATGATGCTGGACAACAGCGAGGAACTGAAAGACGAACTGAAAGACAACCTAATACGCTCCGCTCTCACCGTTCTGATACTGCTGCTGTTCGTCTGGCTGACCAGTCGCAACCTGCGCTATCTGCTGATTATCAGTATATGCCTGGCGGCCAACATCCTGATTGCTATCGTAGGCTACTACCTGTTCCGGATAGAAATACACCTGTATTCCCTGGCGGGCATCACGGTCTCTTTCGGCATCATCATCGACAACGTGATTGTCATGGCGGACCACTACCGGCACCACAAGAACCGGAAAGTGTTCATGGCAATCATGGCTGCCACGCTGACCACCATGGGCGCACTGGTCGTCATCTTCAACATGGACAACGAAGTCATGCGGAACATGTGGGGATTTTCATCGGTCATCATCATCAACCTGAGCCTTTCCATCGTGGTTGCCTTGTTCTTTGTTCCGGCACTGATGGAAAAACTCCCGCTGTCCGGGACAACCTCCCGGAACCGATACCGCCGTCTGCGCCGGATTGCCAGATTTACCGAAAAATACCAGCGTTTCATTCTTTTCACGCAACGCCACCGGAAGCTCCTCTTCGTGATCGTCATCTTGGGTTTCGGACTGCCGGTATTCCTGATACCCACAACGCTCGACCGGGATAAACCCATGTCCGAACTGTACAACCGGATATTCGGCAGCGAATTTTTCCTGAAAATAAAACCCTGGCTGGACAAAGGCCTGGGAGGCAGCCTGCGACTGTTCGTTGAAGGCGGAGGAGGAGAATGGAGACAACACGACCCCTCCGAAAAAGCACGCACCACCCTGACCCTGACGATGACCATGCCTCACGGTGCCTCCCTGGAACAAATGAACGAAGCATTCATCAAAGTCGAACAATTTCTGGCAGGATTCAAGGAAATCGCCACTTTTACCTCGGACATCTCCTCTCCCAACCGGGCAGTGATGCACATCACCTTTCTTCCGGAAAAGGAAATGACGGGCGCACCCGAAATGGTCAAGAACGAACTCATCCGGTTTGCCAATTCCATTGGCAATGCCGACTCCTCGATACAGGGCGTAGGCAGGGGCTTTTCCAACCAACTCAACGAATACCGCAGCGAATCCCTGACCGTGGTGGGCTACAACTACCGCAAGGTCATCATGTATGCCGAAAAACTGAAAAACAGACTGAGCGAACACAAGCGGGTCAAAAAACTGTACATCGGAGACGCCAACAGACAAAACAAAACCAAGGAGTTCGCCATTAAAGTCAACAAAGAAAAACTGGCACGCAACAACTCGGACATCAGCGGCATGCTTTCACACCTCAACCGGTTGTCCGGCAAGCAAGACCTCCAAACCACCGCCTATATCCACCAAAAAAGCGCATCGGTAGCCATTCGCCCCATGGAACGCCGGGAAGCCAGCTTATGGGAATTGCAGAACAACCCGCTGCAAGGAGAAAAGTCCGTGTTCCGGCTGAACGATGTCGGCAACCTGACGGAAGGACAGGCATTTGAAACCATCACCAAATCGAACCAGGAATACGAAGTTCAAGTCCAATACGACTTTCTGGGAGATTACATGCTGTCCAACAAAACCAAGGAACGCATCATAAAGGAAATGAACCGGGATATGCCGGTCGGATTCCGAGTCAAGGAAAGCAACCGCTGGAGCTATTACTACTGGAGAGGCGCGGGCGGCATCGACAAACGCATCTGGTACATTCTGCTGGTCATCACCATCATCTACTTCATCTGTTCCGTCCTGCTCGAATCGTTGAAACAGGCGCTGGTGGTCATTACCATCGCCCCCATATCGTTTATCGGTTGCTTTCTGGGCTTTTATTTCTTCGGTCTGACTTTCAACGAAGGGGGACTGGCAGCCTTCATCATGATGTGCGGCTTGTCCGTAAATGCCATTTTGTACATCATCAACGACTACAACAACAAGGTCAAAGCCGGCAGTCCCCGGGGACTCGCCACCTACCTGCGTGCCTACAACGCCAAAATCATACCGATTTTGCTGACCATTGTTTCCACCATGCTGGGCTTTATCCCCTTTCTGATTGGAGAAATCAGCGATTTCTGGTTCAGTCTTGCCGTCGGCACCATGAGCGGACTGGCTTTCTCCCTGCTTGTGCTCATCGGCATTCTTCCGGTCATGTTCAAAGGTAAAAAGCACCAACCCGTCCCAAAAAAGACAAACAGATTTCACAACATAAAACATCAGTTAACCCCAACACCATGATTCGATTCTTTTTACAACGTCCCGTTGCCGTCATCATGACCGCCATCGCTTTCATCGTACTGGGAAGCGTGGCGGCATTCAAACTGCCGGTTTCACTGATGCCCGACATCGACATTCCGGAAATCAGCATCCACTACACCCGGGATGACGCTTCCGTAAACGAAATAGAACATACCGTCACCACCACCTTGCGCAATCAGTTGCAACAGATTCCTCATCTGAATGCGATTGTATCCGAATCAAAGGACGGCGGCGGACAAATCACGATGAAATTTGAATTCGGCACCTCCATCGACTACGCCTTTATCGAGGTGAACCAGAAAGTGGACGCCGCCATGAACTATCTGCCGCAGGATATGCAACGTCCGGTGATTATCAAGGCATCCACATCCGACATACCCGTTTTTTACGTGCACCTGAACCTAAAAAACGAAGCCTCCGAAACCAAATTCCTCGAATTTTGCGAATTTACCGAAGCCGTACTGAAAAAACGGCTGGAACAGCTTTCCGACATTGCCATGGTCGACATCAGCGGAAATTACCAGCCGGAAATGTACATCCTGCCCGATGAAGCCAAACTGCGAAGCCTGAACGTCACACAGGAACAGTTGAAAAACGCCATCAACAAAAACAACCAGATTGCCGGCAGCCTCAGCGTACGCGACGGCTACTACCAATACAGCGTGAAATTCGCCACCCAACTGATGTCGGAACAGGAGGTCAGGGACATTTTCCTGAACATCGAAGGCCGTCTGATTCAACTGGGAGACGTCGCAGAAGTAGGCATACGTCCGCGCGACAAACGGGGCGTATTCGTCAACGAAGGCAAACAGAGCCTGTGCATGGCGGTCATCAAGCAATCGGACGCCCGCATGTCGGACATGAAAGAACACGTATCCGATATGCTCGAACAATTCAGGAAAGAATATCCGGACATCGAATTCTCCGTGTCCCGAGACCAGGCAACCCTGCTGAATTATACCATCAGCAACCTCTCGCAGAGTCTGGTATTGGGTATCATGCTGGCAGTCATGGTCATGATGTTCTTTCTGAAAGACGTGCGCTCTTCCCTGATCATTGCTTTCAGCATTCCGATTTCGACCATCATCACCATCCTGTTTTTCCAGCTATTCGGCTTGTCCATCAACACCATTTCATTGGCGGGACTGATTATCGGCGTGGGCATGATGGTGGACAACTCGATTATCGTCATCGACAACATCAACCAATACCGGGAACGGGGCTATTCCCTTATGGACGCTTGTAGTCTGGGAACCAACGAAATCATACGTCCGTTATTGTCTTCCGTACTGACCACCTGTGCCGTGTTCATTCCATTGATTTTCTTGGGAGGCATGGCAGGTGCGCTCTTTTACGACCAGGCGATGGCGGTATCCATCGGTCTGTTCGTCTCCCTGTTCGTTTCCATCAGCATCGTACCGGTCATCTTTCACCTGATTTTCCGCCATGCACATACCAACAAACTCAACCGCTTTATTGAAAGCATAAGCCTGAAACACCTGAACGATTATTATACGGCAGGTTATCACTTTACCTTCCACCACCGTCGCCGGACATTTCTGCTCGTCGGCTGCCTGCTGGCTGTCGGCATCATTTTAGCGGGCTATCTGAAAATAGAACAAATGCCGTCATTGGAAATCAATGAGATGCTTGTGAAAACCGACTGGAACAGCAGCATCCACGTGGATGAAAACCGGCAGCGCGTGAACGACCTGATGAAAACGTTCAAAAACCAGTGCGAAGAAATCAGTTGCTTTGCCGGAGAAAAGCAGTTTTTCCTGGAACGGGAAGAAAACCAGAACCTGAACGAAGCGGAGTTCTACGTAAAAACCAAGGACAACCGGAGCCTGCTGGTTTTATTGGACGAAATGCAGCGATACATCCGGGAAAAATATCCGGAAGCCCGGGTGGAATTGCACAAAGTCAAGAACTTGTTTGAACAGATGTTCTCGGAAAACGAAGCTCCCCTGACCATCAACCTGTCAAGTAGCCAAAAACGGGACGCCTTGGACATTGACGAAGTCAATCGGTTCATCGACCGGCTGAATCAACAGAAGCCCGAACTTCACCTGAATCACGTTCCCGGCGTGGAAAGGATTGCCCTCCACCTCCTTCCCGAACGCCTGGCATTGTACCACATAGACCAGAACACGCTCATCTACGAACTGGAAAAGAACATCGGAAAAAGCAACATCGGCA
This sequence comes from uncultured Odoribacter sp., assembly GCA_964400995.1. Taxonomy (GTDB): domain Bacteria; phylum Bacteroidota; class Bacteroidia; order Bacteroidales; family Marinifilaceae; genus Odoribacter. The sequence continues at coordinate 1,007 of CAYNXE010000016.1, read as the reverse complement.
AACTGAATACGGGCAACCGCTATATCCCTATCGTCATAACGGAAAACGAACGCACGCTGCGGGATATTTTGAAAAATACCCAAATCGCCACCAAAGACAACAAGCATTACATCCCGGCGGAAGCGTTGGTGGAATTATCCGCCGACCACGATTATAAAAAAATAGTCGGAAAAAAAGAAGGCATCGTCATACCCGTTCCCGTCTATACCACCGCTTCCAACACCAAAGAAATCATGAAATACGTGAAAGAAGAGGCACGGAACCAAGGGCTGGAAACCCATTTTGAAGGCTCGCTGATTTCCGGCACCGAGACCCTTTGGGAAATGGTCATGATCATCATCGTGGCGGTGCTGATGCTCTACTTCATTCTGGCGGCACAATTTGAATCCTTGGGATTGCCTTTCATCGTATTGGCGGAAATTCCGATAGATGTCGCCTTCACCATGCTTATGCTTCAGCTATTCGGCGTCTCCCTTAACCTGATGTCCATGATAGGCATCATCGTCATGTGCGGTATCATCATCAACGACTCAATTCTGAAAATCGACACCATCATCCGCTTGGAAAAAGAAGGCTATCCCTTGCTGGAAGCGATTCACGAAGGCGGTATCCGACGCCTCAAACCCATTCTGATGACCAGCCTCACCAGCATTTTCGCCATGATTCCCCTGCTTTGGGGAAACGACATCGGATCGCAATTGCAACGTCCTCTGGCCATCACCATGATCAGCGGCATGAGCTTCGGCACCCTCGTCAGCCTCTACTTCGTCCCCCTATGCTACTACGCCATCCAAACCAAAATCCGAAAAAGAACCCCCAAATAACCCAACACCCCCTCCCCACCTTACAAACTTTATAAACCTTATAACTTTATAAACTTTATGAACTTTACAAACTTTATCCCCCAACCGGCTTTAACCTGATTTTTTCCTCTTTCCGGCATACAGTCCCGTCTTCCAGAACCCCTTCAATAACAACGGTATAAGGACCGAAACTGTCGGAGGTGG
>CAYNXE010000015.1:15009-21434 GCA_964400995.1 uncultured Odoribacter sp. | reverse complement strand
CACAAAAAAAGCGCGAACCTTATTATTTATCCGGTTATAGGTATCGCCAAACACCCGTATCGAAGATAAACAACAGTCCACGCTTAATGGTATATGTAAACATATACGCAAGCATGAATGTCCTGTCGTCCCTTTTCGATACTAAAATTTGGCGATTTTATAACCAAAGGAAACGATAAAACGCTTCAAAGCCACTATGTCTACTGGTGGCACAAGACCACCAACACGACAAAATTACTTTATTTTACGTAATTGGCAACATTCATCGGACTGTTGTTTTCTTGTTTCTTTGACAAAAGAAACAGGTGAGAGGGACAAAACGTGTCCCTTAGAATAAAAAAATATTATTTTTACCCGAAAATTATTACGGAAATTATGGGAAAATTGGATGCGATAAAACGCTATTTGCTTATTATTCATAAAATTAGTACGGAAACCTATATAAAATCGGAGGAATTATTGGAAGAACTGAAAGCTGAACTGATTAAGCAAGGTTGCGCCAAGACCGAACTTTCTTACCGGACGCTGAAACGGGACATTCACGATATTCGCAACGATTTGGAGATTCCGATTGAATATTCCCGTCAAAAGAACGGTTATTATATAGAGGAGAAGGATTACTGGTCTCCAGAAAACATCGAACGGATTCTTGAGCCTTTCGATATTCTCTGTTCTTTGAATGCCGATACTGGACTTGATAAAATCGTCTTTCCTGAACGTCGCCGTCCGCAAGGAACAGAACATCTGCTTGCACTCATAGAAGCTACCAAGAATTGTCAGCCGGTCAGTTTCCAATATCAAAAGTATACGGACTGCGAACCCCGTACACACAAATTATATCCTTACGCCCTTAAAGAATGCCAACACCGCTGGTATCTTTTGGGGATGAAACCAGAACATAATACATTGATAACTTTTGGACTTGACCGTATTTCGCATTTGGAAATACAGTCCGGACACTTTAAAAAGCACCTTGACTTATCTATTGGTGAACGCTATCGGGATTTATACGGAATTATGGATTCTGCAGATATTCAACCGGAAAAGGTCGTTCTTTCCTTCAATGCCCGGGACGGATATTTTCTAAAAAGTCTGCCTCTTCATCATTCTCAAAAAATTATTGCAGACCATCCGGAGAAGGATGAATTTATCATCAGCCTTTATTTGAAAATCACCAAAGATTTTGTGATGGAAATTCTTTCTCGAAGTGCTTCGTTGCAGGTTATAGAACCTCTTCATTTGCGAAATAAAGTATGTTCGCTTTTAGAAGAGGCATTGCAAAGAAATAAATCGGCTTGCCTTATTTCTGAAAAGGGGGCGAAATGATTTGGTAGCATGGGGAAATGTTGGGTTGATCATTTAAGATGTCCTGCAAGTGCTTCTGGGTAACATTTTGGTTAAAACATTGGAGAAAACATTTCTCTGTTTTTGCCTGTATTTGCATACAAAAAAGAAACAGTCACTTTCGTAACTGCTTCTCTTTGAGGTGGTATCACCTGGAATCGAACCAGGGACACAAGGATTTTCAGTCCTTTGCTCTACCGACTGAGCTATGACACCATCGTTTGTTTTGCGGATGCAAATATAGGGTATTTTATTGAAATCACAAGGTTTTTAGGTGATTTTTTGATTTCATTTTCCGGACGGGGTATATTTTTGCCGTTGTAGCCAGACGATATACATCATCAGGAAGATGACGGGCAGGGAAGTCAAAGGAACTGCCGGCTGGGTGAATAGCCATACGGGCAGGGCTATGGTCAGCAAAGCGAGGTAGAGGTTTAAATACCCCAGGACAAGACGGGGGATGCGTTGCCTGAACAGAAAGAACAAGGCGGGCAGATTCAGCGGATTTGCCCAAAGGATGTTCCAGTTCGGGGCGGTCATCGGATGAGCGGTGAAGCCACCGAGGAATACAATCAGACAGCCCAATATGCCCGTAAACAAGAAGAACACCAGGGTTAACGTATCCAATAGGGTTCTGCTTCTGAATCTGTAAAGCAGGAAGATGAGCCATGCCGCTCCTGCCGTAAAGACAAATGCCGGATTCCGGTACCAGGGATTCCGGATTTTCAGGTTGGGTGCACGGTATAGCACTTTTGTATCTTTTGCCAATGGATTGCCGTCATAGTGGGCTGTGCAAAGTCCGGACATCAGGTAGTCGGGCAGAAACATATATTGAAAGGGGGTAGCCTGGCGGTTGCCTCTTTGTCCCAAAATGGTGTGGATGCCCCATTGTACCCAGGGGGATGCCTGCAAATACTCGTCCAGGAGGTTCCAGAAATTTTTGCCGGTATCGGGCATATTCCAGTCCACCTGTTCCGGCAGACTTTTCTGCAGAATGTCCCGGCTTCGGGTAGTGCAGTTGTCGAAAAGGAAATTGTACAGATAAGAGCGGTTCTCTTCCCGGCTGTTTTCCAGCAGTAGGTCGAACAACGTTTGCTTTTGCAGGGAATCCAGCTTTAATTGTTGTTCAAATACGGAGCGTTCTTCCATTTGATAGGCGTAGATGAAATTTCTGAACGATGTATGGGTCAATTGGTAAGGTAGTAATCCCTGGGCATATTTCAAGTAAAAATGGGGAGTCTGAAAATCGAACGTGCCGTAGTTGAATACCCGGTCGTATTGTATTTCGGGGTCGCATATCCGGATAGCCGTATGACCGAAAAGCGAATACAATTCCGTACCCGGCGAACAGGTCAGGATGCTGATTTCGGCATCTTTCGACAAGGTGAAGGCTTTTCCCGGCAGACAGAACAATAGCGGCAATAATAAGCAGAACAGCGGTTTCATTTTATTTTTGTATTTGGATTTCATTTTCAGGATACGTGATATCGCAGAGAAACAGGGCATGCCCCGGCACGGAGGAACCCGCCTGGCAACGGTCTTTGGATTCGATGATTTTCCGGAACTCTTCCAGGGTCAGTTTGCCTTGTCCCACTTCAAGCAGGGTGCCGACGATTGCCCGGACCATGTTGCGCAGGAAGCGGTTGGCTTTGATGGTGAATACCAGTTGGGCGTCCGTTTCCTCCCAGTGCGCTTCCATAATGGTGCAGTCGTTGGTCTTTGCATCGGTGTGCAATTTGGAAAAACTGGTGAAATCGGTGTAGTCGAACAACGCTTGGCAGGCTTCGTTCATCTTGCGCACATCGGGCAGTGGAAACACTTTCCAGGCATAATCGCAGGTAAACGGATTCTTTTGCTTGTCTATGTAATATTTATAGGTGCGTGAAAGGGCGGAAAAACGGGCGTGCCGATTCGGGGCGACCTGATAAATCCGGGATATGGCTATGTCCTTGCCGATCATCCGGTTCAGCTTGTAAGCCAGTTGTTCCGGTGCGGCTATCGGTTCGGTACAATCAAAGTGGGCGACGTAAAACGAGGCGTGCACTCCGGTATCTGTCCGTCCGGCGCCTACCACGTCGATTTCTTCCCGGAGGAGGGTGCTCAAGGCGCGGTTCAGTTCTCCCTGGATGCTGGATGCGTCCGGCTGTATTTGCCAGCCGTGATACCTGCTTCCGTTGTATGCTAATTCTATAAAATACCTGGTCATAAATTTATTCGCTGGCGAAGATAGTAATTTCATGGAATTTGGAAACCTGACTTAAAGAAAATTCGTTTATTTTGGTATATATTTGTCTGCAGAGTTCGCTGCTTGCGAAAAAGAGTATGGAAAATCATTGCAGATTATACTAAAATGGAAATTCAAGAGAATATAAAACGCATAAAGGATTCATTGCCGGAAGAGGTGCGATTGATTGCCGTGTCGAAGACCAAGCCTGTGGAGGCGATAGTTGCCGCTTACGAGACGGGGCAGAGGGCTTTCGGAGAAAATCGGCCTCAGGAAATGGCGGCGAAATACCGGGAGTTGCCCAAGGACATCGAATGGCACATGATTGGACAGTTGCAGGAAAAGAACGTAAAGTACATCATTTCGTTTGTCCGGTTGATCCATTCCGTAGATAGCCTGAAACTTTTGCAGAAAATTGACCGGGAAGCGCAGAAATGCGACCGGGTGGTGGATTGTTTGCTGGAATTTCATATCGCCCGGGAGGAAACGAAGTCCGGGTTGACTTTGGCAGAAGCGGAAGGGATATTGGAAAGCGAGGAGTGGAAAGCATTGCAGCACGTCCGGATAACGGGAGTGATGGGCATTGCGACCTATACGGACGACCGGGAGCAGATACGCGGGGAATTTGCCCGGTTGCACGAGATATTTGATGTCCTGAAGTCGAAGTATTTTGCCGGAGCGGATTATTTCAGGGAATTGTCCATGGGGATGTCGGAAGATTACCGGATTGCGGTGGAAGAGGGAAGCACTATGGTTCGGGTTGGGAGTTCGATATTCGGGGCGAGGGAATACAAGAAGAGTTAGGAAAATGAACGTAAAAATACGATGATGATGGATTTGAGAACTACATTTGTCGGGTTGGAATTAAAAAGTCCTGTCATTGCAGGAAGTTGCGGTTTGACCGCAGACTTGAATAAAATCCAGGAAATGGCGAAGCACGGAGCCGGTGCCGTTATTTTGAAATCGGTGTTCGAGGAACAGATGAACCGGGAAGCGTCCCAGTGTATAGACGACAGTTATCCGGAGGAAACCGATTACATACAGACTTACGTGCGGGCTCACGCCATTCAGAAATACATCGACTTGATTCGGTCTGCCAAGGCGCAGTTGGACATTCCGGTAATTGCCAGCATCAACTGTTTGCACGACGGCGAATGGGTGAGTTGTGCCGGAGAACTGGAGAAGGCGGGTGCCGATGCCTTGGAATTGAATCTTTTCGTGTTGCCTACGGATGAGTTTGCGGAGAGTGCCGAGGTGGAAAGGTTGTATTTTGACGTGGTGAAGCATGTCAAATCCGTGGTGAAACTGCCGATTATCGTAAAAATCAGCCATTATTTCACCAACTTGCCCGCCTTTGTCAGCAAATTGAAGGCTTACGGAGCCGATGCCGTAACCTTGTTCAACCGTTTTTATGAACCGGACATCAATATCGAGCAGTTATCTGTCGGTGCGGCTTCCGTTCTCGGGGTGCCGACGGACATAAAGACCACTTTGCGCTGGACGGGTATCTTGTCTGGCAAGGACAGGCAATTGGAAATCTCGGCGTCCGGCGGTGCGCATAGCGGTGAAGCTGTCGTCAAACTCCTGTTGGCTGGGGCGACCACCGTGCAGGTATGTTCCGCATTGTACCAGCAGGGTACGGAGTGCATCGGGACTATGTGCCATTTCCTGGGCGACTGGATGAAGAGCAAGTCGTTCAAGTCCATTGACGAATTTCGAGGCAAACTTTCTTATGCGGATGCCGGCCATGCCGACCGCTATGAAAGGGCGCAGTTTATGAAATATTTCAGTGATAAGAAAGATTGAGGTTTTACTAATTTAAAGGATTGTTTATGAAAGGTGTGTTGTTATTTTGCGTAGTATGTTTATTGGCTTGTGCGGGCAATAAATATTCCGGCGTGCCGGAAAAATATCACGCTTTGTTGAATCAGGCATTGGAAAAAGCCGGAGAAAACCGGGCGGAATTGGAAAAGGCGCTGGCGGAGGCTCCGGCAGAGCAGAAGGAAGGTATGGCGTTTTTGATTGCTTATATGCCCGACCGCGACTTGAAGGAACTGAATGCGGAATTTTTATTGGAAAATACCGCCTATGCTTATCAGGCTCGCAATCAATATCCGTGGGCAAAAGCGTTGCCGGACAGCATTTTCTTGAACGAGGTGCTGCCTTATGTCAGTTTGAATGAAAAACGGGAAAGCTGGCGGAAGGAATTTTACGACCGTTTTGGGAAATACGTTGCCCATTGCCAAACTATCTTTGAAGCCATTGATTCGGTGAACCGGAATATCCGGGATGAAGTCTTGGTGGATTACAACACCCGGCGGGAAAAACCTGACCAGGCTCCTTTTGAATCTATGCGCCAGCATATGGCGTCCTGTACGGGACTGTCCATTTTGCTGACGGATGCTTTCCGTGCCGTGGGGATTCCTTCGCGGGTTGCTGGTACTCCCTGTTGGCATGATTTGCGAGGAAATCACAACTGGACGGAGGTATGGGCTGACGGGAAATGGTATTTCACCGAGTATTATTTTCCGGGACAATTGGACAATGCCTGGTTTTTTGCCGATGCCGGGAAAGCGGTGAAGGAGGATGTGGACAAGGCAATCTATGCTTCGTCATTCCGGCCTACCGGTGTCTCTTTCCCCTTGGTGTGGGATGAAAACATCAAGTACGTATATGCTTCGAATGTTACCGACCGTTACACAGACCTGTACCAGTCGCACCTATCTGCCATTTCGGGTGACGGAAATCACGTGCCTTTGCGGGTGATGGTGTTTAAGGATAAAAACCATGCTACGCATTCCGAGGACCGTGTGGCGACCAATATGGATGTCTTTAAAGGCAAGTTGCAAATGGGAGG
>CAYNXE010000015.1:0-14909 GCA_964400995.1 uncultured Odoribacter sp. | reverse complement strand
AACAATTTGCCGGACAGGGTGGAATGGCTGCCCAAAATGATTTTCAGCGTCTCTGAGGCCTGTATGGAGCCGATGGTGCCGGGTAGCGCACCGATGACTCCCAGCGGTTGTCGGAAATCCTTGACTTTTTCGTGATAGGGGTAGAGATCTCGGTAACCGGGACCGCCCTCGTAATGGAATACGGAGACTTGTCCTTCAAATTCGCAGATGCTTCCATATACGAAAGGTTTGCCGTTTTCCCGGCAGGCATCGTCGATGACGTATCGGGACGACAGGTTGTCCGTGGCATCGACCACGATATCGTAATGACTGATGATTTCCGTCGCATTTTCCGGGGTGAGCCGTTGAGCCATGGGGATGAAGTGACAATGGGGGTTGAGCGATTGCAGCTTGCGATGTGCCACTTCCACTTTCGGTTGTCCGAGATGCTCCGTGTCGTAAAGGATTTGGCGTTGCAGATTGCTTTCAGATACGACATCGTCATCCATAAAGCCGATTGTCCCGACTCCTGCGGCTGTCAGGTAGAGCAGTACCGGGGAACCCAGTCCGCCGGCACCTACTACCAATACTTTTGCCCGGCTGATTTTTTCCTGCCCGGCTTCACCCACTTCTGCCAGGGCGATGTGCCGGGAATAGCGTTCCTGTCGATTCATCGTTGAAATTCGTTTTTACATCCAGCCGTCCCAATCCTTCCACACCGGTTCATATCCCCGTTGCCGGATGCTTTCGGCTACTTCGGCGGGCGTCCGTTCATCGCTGATGTGGAATTGTTCCAACGCCTGGGGATAGGTGAAATAGCCACCGGGTTCTGTTTTCGACCCGGCACTCAGGGAGGTGATTCCCAAAGGAAGCATATTGTTCCGGAAATCGGCATTTTCCCGGGTGGAAATGGAAATGTCCACGTCGTGGTCGAAAATCCGGAAGGCAAATATCAGTTGCGCCAATGCCCGGTCCTCCAATACGACATTGGGTTGGAAATGCCCTTCCGACGGGCGCATGCGCGGGAAATTCACGCTGTATTTGGTTTGCCAGTAATGTTTTTGTAGATAACGGAGGTGCCGCGCCATCATGGTCACGTCGGTTCTCCATTCCTCCAAACCAATCAGCACGCCCAGACCTATTTTGTGCAGATTTGCTTGTCCCATGCGGTCGAAGCCGTTCAGTCGCCATTCAAATTTGGACTTCATACCTTTGGGATGATACACGTTGTAGCGTGCCCGGTTGTAGGTTTCCTGAAAACAGACCACCCCGTTCAGTCCGGAGTGGGTGAGACGTTCATATTCTTCGGCTTTCAACGGCATCACCTCGATGGATAAATTGGCAAAGAGGGGACGTGCCAATTGCAGGGCGCGTTCGAGGTAGTCCACGCCGGCATCTTTGGGATTCTCTCCGGTGACAATCAGCAGATTTTCAAAGTTGCCCAATTTTTTGATGGCGTGAAGCTCGTTCAGGATTTCCTCTTCCGTGAGTATCACCCTTTTGAGGGGATTATCGTGGTTGAATCCGCAATAGACGCAGAAGTTTGTACACGAATTGGTGATGTATAAGGGAATATACAGGGAAACGGTCTTGCCGAATCGTTGCAGGGTGTATTTCCGGCTCAGTTCCGCCATCGGTTCCAGATAACTTTCGGCTGCGGGGGAAATCAACGCCATGAAATCCTCTACGTCCGGATGACTTTTGCCCAATGCCGTTTCGACGTCAGCCTTGGTTTTGGCATAGATTTGCCGGGTGGTCTCTTCCCAGGAATATTTTTCTAATTCTTCTGAAAACATGCGCTTGTTTTTATTGGTTTATTTCAAAAAAGCGGTCAGGGGACTGCTGGCTTCCGCCGCGATGCTTTTTCCGGGCAGTCCCGCCTCGTATGCCATACGTCCTGCCTCGACAGCTATCTTAAAAGCTTTTGCCATTTCGACCGGATTGCCTGCGACGGCTATTGCCGTGTTTACAAGTACGGCATCTGCTCCCAATTCCATCGCCTCGGCGGCATGGCTCGGGGCTCCGATTCCGGCGTCCACGACAACGGGGATATTGCTTTGCTCTATGATGATTTTAAGAAATTCCCGGGTCTGCAGTCCCTGATTGGTACCGATGGGTGCGCCGAGGGGCATAACCGTTGCCGCTCCTGCGTCTTCCAGGCGTTTGCAGAGAACGGGGTCTGCCTGGCAATAGGGAAGGACGATGAATCCCATTTTGGCGAGTTCTTCCGTAGCTTTCAGCGTTTCTATCGGATCGGGAAGCAAATAGCGAGGGTCGGGATGAATTTCGAGTTTCAGCCAGTTGGTGCCGAAAGCCTCCCTGGACAACTGGGCGGCAAAAACGGCTTCCTTGGCGTTGCGCACTCCGGAGGTGTTCGGGAGCAATTGCACGCCGGGACGGAGGATATGGCGCAGCATATCGTCGTTTTTATCCTCTGTGCGGATGCGTTTCATAGCCACCGTGACCATTTGGCTTTCAGAAGCGATAATGGCCTCTGCCATGGCCTTGTTGGAGGAGAATTTGCCAGTTCCCGTGAAAAGACGCGAGGTGAAAGTTTTGTCTGCTATTTTTAACGGTGTCATATCAGTTACGATTTTTAAATGATGATTTATTGTTTGAGGTATAAAGCAATTGAAGTATTTCCTGTGTTTTGTCGGAAATGGATTCGCTGTTTTTAATCAGACCGGAGAGGGCAATGCCCTGAATGCCGGTTTGCATCAGCTCCGGGATGTCGGTTTCCGTAATGCCTCCGATGGCGAAGACCGGAATGGAGATGCGGTGTTCCCGCATCCGTTTGAGCAGGTTGCGGTAGCCGTCCAATCCCAGTACCGGACTGAGTTTTTCTTTGGTCGTCGTGAAAGTGAACGGTCCCAGACCGATGTAATCGACTTGCTGGCTTTGCCGTAGCACGATGTCTTCCCACGTGTTGCAGGTGGCGCCGATGATTTTGCCCGGTCCGAGCATCTGGCGAGCCTCCAAGGGATTCATGTCTTCTTTGCCCAGGTGTACGCCGTCCGCATCGAGCTGGCGTGCCGCCTGTACGTTGTCGTTGACGATGAACAAGGCGTTGTAACGGCGACAAATCTCTTTCGCCAATCTGCCTTCCTGTATGATTTCTGCGGTGGTGGCGTTTTTCATCCGCAATTGAATCCACCGCATACCGCCCCGGCAGGCTGCTTCTATCTGTTCGCAAAGGGTGGTGCCGGCTTTGGGAGCGGTGATGTATTGCAGGGGCAGTTCGACAGGCAAGGGCTTGGCGGGGAACTGTCCGCACGGCAGACCGTGGAAACCCAGCTTGCTGTCGTTGCTCTCTATGACTTGCGATACATACAGTTGCGCCCGGTTGCACGCATCCGCCAGCGTCATCCCTTGTGCCAGGCAGGAGGTCAGGGCTGCCGACAGGATGCAGCCTGTTCCGTGTTTTTCCCATTTGCTTTTGGAAAGCGTGAAACGGGTAATCGTTTCCGGGGTGATGAGCACGTCCGTCGCTTCCGTTCCGGCGTTGTGTCCGCCTTTCCAAAGCACATTTACTTGATGTTCCCGGCAACGGGCTTGCAGGGACTGCGGAGTGGCTTCTGCTCCGAACAACTGCCGGATTTCTTCCGTATTCGGTGTAATCAGGTAGATGCGGTTCAATATGGAACGGACAAGAGAAGTTTCGACCGTGTGGAACGTATGCCCTGCGCTGGCTTTCAGAATCGGGTCCCAAATGATTTTTAGGGCAGGGACGCGGTCGTTCAACCAGGCGGTCAGTTGGTCCATGACGGCAAGACTTTCTATCAGTCCGATTTTCAAATATTCCGGCAAGTGTTTTTGAAACAGCTTTTCACATTGCTCCTGTATGGCTTCCAGACCGCTCCAGCGGGTGCCGTCGTAGCTGTCCTCGTTTTGAAAGGTGAGGGCGGAACAGGCTCCCAATCCGTAGCTGCCGGTCGTCTCGAATGTTTTCAAGTCGGCGGTGATACCTGCGCCCGAAGAGGGGTCGAAACCGGCGATGCTTATGACAAACGGGGTTCTCAACCGCTTGAAACGGGCGATTGCCTCTTCCGGGTGTTCCCAGAGATAGCCGAGGACTGCGATGCCCTGAAATCCGGCGGAACGGCACAAGTCGGTCTTTTCCGGAGTGATTCCTCCCAGGGCGACAACGGGCGTCTGGATTCCCGACAGGTCGGGAAGTTGTGGAAACGCGCTGTTGTATCCCGCTTTGGAGATGCTGTCGAACACCGGGCTCAGAAAGCAATAATCCGGCCGGAACGGAAGGGCGTTGATTTCATCCGTCGAGTGGCACGAAATACTGATGGCATATCCCGGATAAAGACTGAATTTATCTCCTTGTCCTGATTTGAGATGTATGCCGTGCAACTTGTATTCCTCGACCAGCTCGTAATGGTCGTGCACTACGATTCGGTTCCGGTAGCGGGGAGAGATTTGCCGGATGAAATTTTCGTACACGCTCCGGTCGCATCCCGGTTTTCGCAAATGCAGCAATTCCAGTCCGCAAGCGAAAAGCGAATTGCAGACCAGTGCTTCATCTTTGAGTGGAACGGCAGGAGTGATGACTATGATTTTCATGCTTGTCCGTTTTCCCGGTCTATTTTTTCCCTTAATTTCTTGCTGGCGCGCATGGAGCAGAAATGCTCTCCGCACATGGAGCAGAAATGGGCTTCCTTGTGGCCTTCGTCCGGTAGGGTCTCATCGTGGAACTGTAAGGCTTTTTCGGAGTCCAGCGCCAGGTGGAACTGGTCTTTCCAGCGGAATTCAAACCGTGCCTTGCTCATGGCGTAGTCCCGGAAATAGGCTGCCGGATGTCCTTTGGCGAGGTCTGCCGCATGTGCCGCCAATTTGAAGGTAATCACGCCCTCTTTCACGTCGTCCCGGTTGGGGAGTCCGAGGTGTTCTTTCTGGGTCACGTAGCAGAGCATGGCTGTGCCGAACCAGCCAATCATGGCGCCTCCAATGGCGGAAGTGATGTGGTCGTAGCCCGGTGCGATGTCTGTCACTAACGGTCCGAGGGTGTAGAAGGGTGCTTCGTGGCAGTGCTTTAACTGCAAGTCCATGTTTTCCTTGATTTTCTGCATAGGGACGTGTCCCGGACCTTCTATGATTGCCTGTACGTTGTGTTTCCAGGCTATTTCGCAGAGTTCGCCCAGCGTTTTCAGTTCCTCGATTTGTGCCGGGTCGTTGGCATCCGCGATACATCCCGGACGCAATCCGTCACCGAGGGAGATGCCCACGTCGTATTTTGCCAGAATCTCGCAGATTTCTTCAAAGTGTTCGTAGATGAAACTTTCCTGTTTGTGGGTCGTGCACCAGTGTGCCATAATGGAACCTCCGCGGGAGACGATGCCGGTCAGACGTTTCAGGGTCAATGGCACGTGTTTCCATCGCAGTCCGGCATGAATCGTGAAATAGTCCACGCCCTGTTCCGCCTGTTCTATCAGCGTGTCCCGGAAGATTTCCCAATTCAGTTTCTCCACATCGCCGTTGACCTTTTCCAGTGTCTGATACAATGGTACGGTTCCGACGGGGACGGGGGAGTTGCGGATAATCCATTCCCGGGTTTCGTGGATGTTTTTTCCGGTGGAGAGGTCCATGATTGTGTCCGCACCCCAGCGGAAAGCCCATACGGCTTTTTCCACTTCCTCCGCAATGGAGGAGGTCACCGGCGAGTTGCCGATGTTGGCATTGATTTTCACTAAGAAGTTCCTGCCGATAATCATGGGTTCGCATTCCGGATGATTGATGTTTGCCGGGATGATGGCGCGTCCTGCTGCCACTTCCTGACGGACAAATTCCGGCGTGATGTAGTCCGGAATCCGGGCTCCGAATGCTTCTCCCTTTTCTTGCTTGTATTTTTCCCGTATCTGGTCTGCCAGCTGATTTTCCCGAATGGCGATGTATTCCATTTCTGGAGTAACGATGCCTTGCTGGGCATAGTACATTTGGGTGACCTGGCAACCTTCCTTGGCAATCCGGGGATGCGTGTTAACGTGTTCGAAGCGGAGGGAATCGAGGCTTTTGTCCGCCTGGCGCATTCTTCCGTATTCCGAGCTCAACCCGTCCAGTTTTCGGGTATCCTGCCGTTCTTCAATCCAGTTTTCCCGGAGTTTGGGCAGTCCTTTTTCAAGGTTCACCGTGTATTGGGGATCCGTGTAGGGACCGGAGGTGTCGTACACGACGACATCTTCGTTTTCTATTTTCGCCCCGTTCAAGTCTATGGTCGGCGACAGTTTGATTTTCCGCATCGGAACTTTCAGGTCCGGGCGGGAGCCTTGAACATAAATCTTTTCGGAACCGGGTAAAGGTTCGGTTGTGATGTTGAATTTTTTCATATCTTGTAGCATAAAGTGACTAAATGATGGTGTGGCGTTTCCGTTCATCCTCCTTGCACGGCTTTGATAATGATGATGTTGGAATTATCCGGTATCTCTGTCTGTTCCCATGCCGTTTTGGGGACGACTGTTTCATTCAGTGCGACAGCTATGTTTTCCGTGGAAATGCCTTGTCGGGTCAAAAGAGTTGAAACCGTGCTTTTCTCCGGACATTCAATCGGTTCGTCGTTGATAAAAATTTGCATGTTCTTTGTTTTTTGGGGGTTCAGAACATTCAAAAGGGGAAGGGTACGAAATGAAATCAATGGCTCTGTCTTCCTACGCCGGCATTACCCGGATCAGGTGTGAGGGTATAATCTCAGCCCGTAATGTTAAGGCACCCCTTTGAATAATCCGTAGCAAAGTTAATGGAAAAAGCTGAACGGACAAATACTTTTTGGTCCATAATCTGTCTGTCATGTTTTTTTCCATTGGAGGAGCAAAAACAGTAAACCCGGCAAGAAAATAATCAGGGCGGTTATCTGGAGGGCGAAGGAAAGGGAAAAGGCATCGTTCAGCCAACCGATGATGGGGGCTATGACGGCAAAAATCAGCCGGATGATGAAATTCCGGATAGACAGGACGGTCGCCCTCATTTCGGAAAAGGTCTGGCGGTTGATGTAGCCTTTCAAAAGCGGAGTGGCGAATCCCCGGATGATGTAGAAAACGAAAAGCAGGAGCAGGCTGAAGTAATTCAGGCTGTAAGCGACGGACAGGTAACCGCCGACGATGAACACGAGTATGAAGGCGTAAGTCCGGTTTTCTCCGATTTTGGCACTTAGGGCGTCCGAATACAGGGCGGCGATGCCGACGGTCAGGTTGAGTACGGTCCAGGCGATGCCAAACCAGGCGGTGGGCATGCCGATGTGGATGAATACCGGCTGTACGAACCACGCCATGGTAAGCGTTGCGGTGCCGATGATGCCGGAAAACAGGATGTCGTAGCGGAGTTTGGGGTTCGTGCCCAGGGAATAGCGAATGATTGCCCAAATGTTGCGGAGTGGATTTTCGATGTGCCTTTTGACGTAAAATTCCCGCAGGCACAGGGCTGCCGGTATGCCCAGAAAGGCAATTCCCGTCTGGCAGTAGAACGGCAGCCGTAGGGAAGAGGTTGCCAGCAGTCCGCCGAATATGCCGGCGAAAGCCTCTGAGAAGTTGCCGACCATGGTCACTTTCCCTTCGTATTTGAGGTATTCGCCTTCCCGTTTGTATTCTTGCATGGTGTCGTACAGCAGGGCGGAATCGGCTCCCGATATGAGGCTCTGGCCTATGCCCAATAATATTTCCGCGAGGAAGAATGCGGCGAAAGTGTAGGAAAACGAGTAGCAGAGGTAACCGCCGAAAGCGACGAGACAACCGGTGAGCAGGCAGTTTTTCCGTCCCCAGGAGTCCGCCAGATAGCCTGTCGGGATGTCCAGGCTGACCAATACCACCGAGTAGACGCTTTTCAGGAGGAATATTTCATGCAATCCCAGCCTGTTTTCTTCGTAAAACAGGACGATAATCGGCATAATCAAGGAGAACCATTTGGAAATCTTGATGATATACAAGGATATGATATTTTGCCTGAATGTAGCCAATGGCGGATTTGATTTAGCGAGACAAAAGTAGGATTAAATTCATGAATGTACAAATCTGTTTGGCGGAAACGGGGCAGGGACGTGAGTTGCAAGCCGTTTTCCGGAATGAACGGGGTTGGTTTGACGTAAAAAAATTGCACACTCAAAAATAAAATGTGCAGTATTCTTTTGGATTCTAATATTAATGTGTAATTTTGTTTCAGTTTACAACTAAATAATCGCTAAAACAATGAAAATAGAAAAAATCAGCGATATTCATGAAATGCTGAAGGGATATTCCCGTAAAAAACGTCTGGTGGTGGCGTATGCGAACGACAGTCATTCCATAGAAGCTGTTGCGATGGCTGTAAAGGCAGGATTGGTGGAAGGGATTCTGGTGGGGGATACTGAGACCATTCAAAAGGTGTGCAAGGAATTGGGATATGACGATTCCATATTCCGGATTATTCATGAACCCAATGAGGCGAAAGCCGCGGAAGTCGCTGTCGAGACCGTCAGGAAAGGGGAGGCGGATGTTATCATGAAAGGATTGGTGAGTACCGACAAGTATATGCGCGCCATTCTGAACAAGGAACGCGGGCTGGTGACTCCGAATGCCATTCTTTCGCACGTCACTGTCATGGAATGTCCGGCATATCACAAGCTATTGACCATTAGTGATGTTGCGGTTATCCCTTGTCCGGATTTGAACCAGAAGACGACTATGATAAAGTATGTCGCTATTACGGCAAAGGCTTTGGGTATCGAGACGCCCCGGGTGGCGTTGATTGCTCCAACGGAGCAGGTGTTGCCCAAGGTGCAGTCGACCGTGGATGCCGCTATTTTGGCAAAGATGGGAGAGCGGGGACAGATAGCCGGAGTCATCCTGGATGGTCCCATGGCTTTGGATGTTGCCGTGGACAAGGAAGCCGCAGAGATTAAAAAGATACGTTCCGAGGTTGCTGGAAATGCCGATTGTTTGATTTTCCCGAACCTGGAAGCCGGCAATGTGTTCTACAAGACCAATACCAAGCTGGGCGGTTCCAAGCAAGGGGCTGTCCTGATCGGTGCCAAGGTGCCCAGTGTGTTGTCTTCCCGTGGAGACAGCGTGGAAACCAAATTGAATTCCATTGCTTTGGCTGCCTTGTTGGCGGAATAAAAACCGGGAAAAACCAAACGACCGGGACGAGGAGCTTTACGCTTCTGTTGTCCCGGTCGTTGTCATATAGGGCTGTCGTTTAATTCAACTGACCGTTTTCTGCTTTTCGAATCATGTCCGCATTGGCGGTGATGAAAACTTCCACCCGTCTGTTTTGTGCGCGTCCGGCAGCAGTGCTGTTGTCCGCAACGGGCTGGTCGTAGGCAAGTCCTTCCGTTGTGATGCGGGAACGCTTGACTCCCTGGCCTACCAGGTAGTTTGCCACGGCATCCGCCCGTTCTTTGGAGACGCGTTCGTTGACTGCCCGTGTTCCCGTATTGTCCGTGTGTCCGTAAATGGTCACGTCCGTGTCCGGAGAATTTTTCAGGGAGGTGGCAAATTTTGTCAGGGCATCCCGGGAGCTTGTGCTCAGTTCGCTTTTGTTTGTCGCGAAAAGAATCCCGTTGTCGAAAGTGATTTTAATGGCTTGCAGGTTGTTGATGTCCTGGATGCTTTCCACTTTGGCACCTTGTATGGCTTCCAGTTCCTTTTTTTGCTTGTCCATTCGTCTGCCGATCAATGCTCCCGTGCCGGAACCGACTGCCGTGCCTATGGCGGCACCGATTGCGGCTCCTTTGCCTTTGCCCACCAGGGCTCCGATACCGGCACCCAGGGCTGCTCCGCCACCGGCTCCGATGGCGGCTCCTTTGCCTGTGTTGCTCATGCTGGCGCAACCGGTGAGCATGCTTCCGGACAGGATGATGCCGCTTCCGATTAGCGAAACGATAAGAAGATTCTTTGCTTTCATTTTTCTTTTATTTTGTTGTAAAACATTTTTCTTTGCGGGGGCAAATTTAAAAACAATCTTATATTTTTGCTCCCGATATATTCTATTTTGTATGTCTAATATTCAGATTTTGCTATGGCGGTATATTTCATAAGCGGCATCGATACCGATGCCGGCAAGTCGGTGGTGACCGGAGTGATTGCCCGTACCTTGTTGAAGCAGGGGGTGAAGGTGATTACCCAGAAATTCATCCAGACGGGGTGCATCGGGATTTCCGAGGATATTTTGAAGCACCGGGAACTGATGGGCGTGGAACCCTATGAGGAGGACAAGGACGGGACGACCTGTCCTTATGTGATGACCTATCCGGCTTCTCCCCACCTGGCGGCGGAGATTGACGGGGTGACCATTGACCTGGAGCGGATACACCGGTCGACGGAGAAGCTCGCCGCCCGCTATGAGGTGGTGTTGCTGGAGGGTGCCGGAGGTTTGTATGTGCCGGTGACCCGGAATTATTTGACCGTCGATTATATCCAGGAACACAAATATCCGCTGATTTTGGTGGCATCCTCCAAGCTGGGAAGCATCAATCATGCCCTGATGAGTCTGGAATTGTGCCGTTTGAGAGGCATCGAGGTGCGCTATGTCGTTTATAACGATTTTCCGAATGACAGCGAACTGATTAAGAATGATTCCATAACCATTATCCGGCAATATTTGCAGGAGCATTTTCCGGCATGTCGCTTGTTGGAACTGCCGGTACTCGGTGAAGGGAACAAGGATGCCGAACTCTGTATTTAGGAAACGGACGCAAAAGGCGGATGGGTATGAGGAAAGTGGAATTGTTGTCACCGGCACGGGATTTGGCTATCGGAATGGCAGCCGTCAATAATGGCGCCGATGCAGTGTACATCGGTGCTCCGGCATTCGGTGCCCGGAAGGCGGCGGCGAACAGTCTGGAGGACATCGCCCGTCTGACCGCTTATGCGCATCGGTTTTATTGCCGGGTGTTTGTGACGCTGAACACGTTGCTGTTCGACCACGAACTGGCTGAGGCGGAGCGGATGATTTGGCAGTTGTATGAGGCGGGCGTGGACGCTTTGATTGTCCAGGATTTGGGTATCCTGCGTATGAATCTGCCGCCCATTTGTCTGCACGCCAGTACCCAGATGCACAATTATGATTTGGAACGAATCAAGTTTCTGGACCGAATGGGATTTCAGCGCATCGTGTTGGCGAGGGAGTTGTCCCTGGAGCAGATTCGGCGCATCCGGAAGGAGGTGAAGGCGGAACTGGAGGTGTTCATTCATGGGGCTTTGTGTGTCAGTCTGAGCGGACAATGTTATCTTTCGCATGCGCTGTTCGACCGTTCCGCCAACCGGGGGGAATGCGCCCAGCCTTGTCGGATGAAATGGTCCCTGAAGGACAGCCGTGAAAAAGTAATTGTCCGTGATAAATATCTGTTGTCGCTCAAGGATTTGAACCTTTCCGCCCATATCGGGGAGTTGATAGAGGCGGGAGTGGATTCCTTTAAAATAGAGGGGCGGCTGAAAGACGAGAATTATGTTGCCAATGTTACAAACTACTACTCTTCGCTGCTGAATGAGCATTCGGAAGTTCAGCGTATCGGTTCGGGAAAGGTGATAGCCGCTTTCGAGGCTTCTCCGGAACGAAGTTTTAATCGTGGACATTCCACCTATTTCATAAACGGCAGGGAACGGGGATTGATTAATCCGCATACCCCGAAGTCGACGGGAAAACGGATTGGCAGGGTCGAGGAAGTGAAGGGCAACCGGATTCGGGTGTATGCCGAAGAGGAAATCCATAACGGGGACGGTTTGTGCTACCTGGAAGGCGGAGAGTTGAAAGGAATCCGGGTGAATCGGTCGGAAGGGGCTTGGCTGACGTGCAATGAAACGGTTCGCGTCAAACCTGGAACCGAATTGTTCAGGAATTACGACCACCGGTTTGTGATGCAGTTGGAGAAAGCCAAGTCGGTGCGGAAGATACCCGTTTCTATGCGGGTTGGGAGCAAGAAAGGGCATCTTGAGTTTTGGTGTGTGGATGGAGAAGGCAATCAGGGATATGTGTTTTCCGAGGAGGTGTTCGACCGGGCAGAAAACCCGAACCAACGGGAACGGTTGTTGCAGCAACTGATGAAATGCGGAGATTCCGATTATGAATGCGAGGAGATTGAATATATAGGAGGAGACCTTCTTTTTGTGCCGGCTGCCGTTGCCAATGCCTTGCGGCGCAAGGTGCTGGATGCGTTGAGCGATTGCCGGGAACGGAACCGGGTACGTTTGGTGCCGGGTATGGAGGAGAAGGGGGTGCCTTATCCCGGAAAGGCGGACTGGCACCTGAATGTCGTCAACCGGAATGCCGCTATGTTTTATGCGGACCACGGCGGGGAAGCCGTAGACTCCGGATTGGAGAAAAAACGCATTGCCGGCAGGTGCGACCTGATGCACACCCGTTATTGCCTGCTGTATGAACTGGGACATTGCCGGAAGGTTCATCCGGAAACGGATTGGCAATTCCCGTTGTATCTTTATAATGACAAGCATCGGTTTGAACTGGCATTTGACTGTAAGAACTGCGAGATGCGGGTGATGCGTGAAACGAAAGGCAAATGAGCATGACCGATAGACCGCGTTTGTTTTTGTTCAATCCGGATTGCGAGATGGCGATTGCGGATGGTGGCTTATTTTACACGCCGCCCGCCCATGTGGTGCAAATGGCGGAGGATTTGGCTTTTTTGCCGGCATGGTTGGGGGATGAAGGGGACCGGGTGCTGGTCGGAACGTTGCCCGATGAACGTTTTATGGAAACGGTGCGTCGGGTTTTTCAGTTGAAATGTCTGCCTTTGCGTGAATGCGAATTGAGCGACTCCCTGAACCTGAAAGGGGAGCCGTGGGGGTATAGTCCGAAAATGGGACATTGGCTTGCGGAGCATAGCCTGGGCGAGGAGTGGAAGGCGGAGCGCAAGGAGTGGTACAGCCGGAAGACCGCCCGGGCAGGATTGGGCAGATTGCTCGAAACCTTGCCGGAAACGGATCCGGAGGTGTTGCCTCGGGTTTGTTCCTCCATAGCGGAAATCGAACAGGGCATAAGGGGAGGGGCGTATCTGGTCAAAGCTCCCTGGTCTTCGTCCGGAAAAGGTTTGCTTGCCTTGTCCGGACAGGTCGGCGGAAAGGAGAGGGAGTGGCTGACGGGCGTGTTGCGACGGCAAGGTTATTTGATGCTGGAAAGGCGGTTGGACAAGGTAAAGGATTTTGCTGCGGAGTTTTACATGGGAGAAAGGGGAGCGGAGTTTGTCGGATGGTCTTTTTTCGTTACCGGAAATCATGGCGAATACCGGGGAAACCATGTCGGGACGGCGGGAGAGCCGGAGGAAGGACTGGGCGGTTACGTTTCGGCTTCGTATGCGGATTTGTTGATACGGGAAGTGACGGAAATGTTGAACGGGTTACTTCCTCTTTACCGTGGATACTTGGGAGTGGATATGATGATATACCGCGACGATTCGGGACGATACCGTGTACAGCCGTGCGTGGAAATCAATCTGCGCTATAATATGGGAATCGTGGCTTTGTTCCTGTCTCGCCGTTACATTGCTCCTGACGGTCGCGGCGTGTTTGAGGTGCGTTATTTCCCCAAACCGGGACAGGCATTGGAGGAGCATATTCGTTTGCAACGGGAGCAACCTGCCGTATATGAAAATAACCGGCTCAAGTCCGGTTATTTTCCTTTGACTCCGGTGAACGAAGCCACGCATTTCGTAGCTTCCGTTCGCTGTTATTGAATCTTGGTGTCTTTGAGAATCACATCGTGTGCGCCGCCTTCGACAATGGAGGTGGAAGATACCAGCGTGATTTTCGCCCTTTCCTGCAATTCCGGTATGGTAATGGAACCGCAACTGCACATCGTGGATTTGATTTTGCCCAGCGTGATTTCGAGGTTGTCTTTCATTTTACCGGCGTAAGGCACGTAGCTGTCAACCCCTTCTTCAAATTTCATGGCTCTTCCTTTTCCGCCCATATCGTAACGTTGCCAGTTTTGCGCCCGGTTGGAACCTTCTCCCCAGTATTCTTTCACGTAGCTGTTGCCGATGGCCAGTTTCTTGCCCGGACTTTCGTCGAAGCGGGCAAAGTAGCGTCCCATCATCAGGAAGTCGGCACCCATTGCCAGAGCCAGGGTCATGTGGTAATCGTGTACCAAACCGCCGTCCGAACAGATAGGCACGTAGATGCCGGTTTGTTCGAAATATTCCTGACGGGCTTCGCACACTTCAATCAACGCCGTAGCCTGACCGCGTCCGATGCCCTTTTGTTCCCGGGTGATGCAGATGGAACCGCCACCGATACCGACTTTGACGAAATCCGCTCCGGCGTTTACCAGAAAGAGGAAGCCTTCTTTGTCCACGACGTTACCGCCGCCTACTTTGACTTCGTCGTTGTAGGTTTCCTTGATCCAGCGGATGGTTTCGTATTGCCATTCTGAAAAACCGTCGGAAGAATCAACGACCAGCACGTCTACGCCGGCATCCACCAGTGCCGGTACGCGCTCTTTGTAATCCCGGCTGTTGATTCCGGCGCCGACCATCAGTTTTTTATGGCTGTCCAGCAGTTCTTCCGGATTTTCGATATGGTTGTCGTAATCCTTGCGGAATACGAAATATTGTAATCTTTGCTGTTCGTCGATAACGGGAAGGCAGTTCAGCTTGTGTTCCCAGATAATCGTATTGGCTTCGCTTAGCGTCAGTCCCAGTTTTCCGACAATCAGGTTGTCGAACGGCGTCATGAATTCGGCTACCGGTTTGCTCAGGGAATCGGTTTTCAGCCGATAGTCCCTACTGGTTACCATACCGAGCAGTTTGCCGTTCGGCGTACCGTCATCGGTAATGGCGATGCTGGAGTGGCCGGTGAGTTTTTTTAAATCCAGGACATCCTGCAAGGTGGAATCCGGACGCAAATTCGAGTCGCTCACTACAAATCCGGCTTTGAATTTCTTGACACGGCGAACCATTTCGGCCTGGCTTTCGATGGACTGCGAGCCGTAAATAAATGATAATC
>CAYNXE010000014.1:16995-21904 GCA_964400995.1 uncultured Odoribacter sp. | reverse complement strand
TGAACATCAAACTGGCCAGCCAGCTGACCGGCTATGAAATCGACGTTTACCGCGAACTCGACAACACGCAGGAAGAGGATGTCAACCTGGACGAGTTCTCCGATGAAATCGAAGGCTGGATCATCGACGAATTGAAGCGGGTAGGCTGCGACACGGCGAAGAGCGTTCTGGAACTGGACGAGGCGGAACTGGAAAGCCGCACCGACCTTGAAATCGAAACCATCCGGGAAGTGCTGAACATCCTGAAGGCTGAATTTGAATAATAATCAGAAAATTGTGTGAATTAATATATGGCAGTAAGATTAAGCAAAATAGCCCGGGAATTTAATGTAGGACTGTCCACGATTGTGGAATTCCTGCACAGCAAAGGGCAACAGATATCATCTGACCCGAACGCCAAACTGACGGACGAAGAGTATGCCCTGGTGGCAAAGGAATTTTCGTCCGACAGCCAGGTCAAAAAGGAGTCTTCTCTGGTTGACCTAAAGAACTCCCGGAAAAAGAAAGAAACGGTAAGCATCGATGCCTCGGGAAACGTTTCGACCCAAAGCGATGAAGACGACAGCGCAGACGAATTCATCTCCGTCAAAGACGAGGTGAAACTGGAAAGCAAAATCAAAATCATCGACCGCATCGACCTGAACCCGGAACGCAAAGCGGCTCCGCAGGAAGAAAAAGCCGAAAGCGTCAAGCAGGAAGCCACCGCACCGGTTGCCGATGCCAAGGCAACGGACAGTCGGACAAAAACGCAGGAAACGGTCGAAGCGACCGCAACCCAAGACAGCACACCCGCTTTCAAAGTCGCCCAACCGGCCTTAAAGGAAGTGAAAGTGGTCGGCACCATCGACTTGGACGCCATCAACCAGCGCACCCGTCCGCCGAAGAAAAGCAAGCAGGAAAAAGAACGGGACCGCCGGGACATAAAGAAAAATCCGAAACCGGCAGCCACGCCCAACGCTCCGGAAACGACGAGCGCAACGGACGATGATTCCGACATCCGGAAAAAGCGGAAAAGGATTCAACGCCAGGATGAAAAAATCCAACTAGACTCCATCCCCTCTTCACCCGCAAACAAAAATGCGAAAATAGAAGAGAACAAGCGGAAGCTGAAAAAGCTGAAGAAAAAGAAAAACGAGAAAATAGAAATTTCCGACGAGGACGTTGACAGGCAAATCAAAGACACGTTTGCCCGCTTAGGAAGCAAAGGCAAATCCCAAACCTCCAAGCATCGTCGGGACAAACGGGATGCCGTGCAGCAAAAACTGCAAGCCGAGCAGGAACTGGAAGAAAAGGAGAAGAGCATCCTGAAACTGACCGAGTTTGTGACGGTGGCGGAACTGGCAAGCATGATGGACATCAGCGTAACGGAAGTGATTTCCGCCTGTATGTCCCTCGGATTGTTCGTTTCCATCAACCAACGTCTGGATGCGGAAACCATCAACATCGTCGCCGACGAATTCGGCTATTCAGTGGAATTTGTCAGCGTGGAAATCCAGGAAGCCATTGAAGAGGAAGAAGAGGATTTGGAAGAGCATCTGGAATCCCGTCCGCCGATTGTGACCGTTATGGGACACGTAGACCACGGTAAGACCTCTTTGCTGGACAGCATCCGGAAAACAAACGTCATCGCCGGAGAGGCCGGAGGTATCACACAGCACATCGGTGCCTACAACGTGAAACTGGCTGACGGCAGAACCATTACGTTCTTGGATACTCCGGGTCACGAAGCGTTTACCGCCATGCGTGCCCGCGGTGCCCAGGTAACCGACATCGCCATCATCATCGTCGCCGCCGACGACAGCGTCATGCCCCAGACCGTAGAGGCCATCAACCACGCCAGTGCCGCCGGAGTACCCATTGTATTCGCCATCAACAAAATCGACAAGCCGGGAGCCAATCCGGACAAAATCCGGGAGGAACTGGCGAACATGAACTATCTGGTGGAAGAATGGGGCGGTAAATACCAATGTCAGGAAATCGCAGCCAAGCAAGGCCTGCATATCGAGGAACTGCTGGAAAAAGTATTGCTCGAGGCCGAATTGCTGGAACTGAAAGCCAATCCGAATCGCAAGGCGGTGGGTTCCATCATCGAATCCTCCCTGGACAAAGGCCGGGGATACGTCGCTACAGTGCTGGTGCAGACCGGAACGCTGAAAGTCGGGGACATCATGCTGGCAGGTCAATATTTCGGACACGTCAAGGCGATGTTCAACGAGCGGGGAGAAAAACTGGAACAGGCAGGTCCTTCCGAACCGGCTTTGATTCTCGGCTTGAACGGTGCACCGCAGGCTGGTGACAAGTTCAACATCATGTCCGACGACAAAGAAGCGCGAATGCTGGCGAACAAGCGCGAACAATTGCAGCGCGAACAAGGTCTGCGCACCCAGAAGCACATTACGTTGGACGAAATCGGACGACGCATTGCCATCGGCAACTTCCAGGAACTGAACGTCATCATCAAAGGCGACGTCGACGGTTCTATCGAGGCGTTGGCAGACTCCCTGATCAAGTTGTCCACGGACGAAATCCAAGTCAACATCATCCACAAGGCAGTAGGACAAATCACCGAGGGCGATGTGCTGCTGGCTGCCGCCTCCAACGCCATCATCGTGGGATTCCAGGTACGTCCTTCCATGGGCGCACGCAAGCTGGCCGAGAAGGAACAGATAGACATCCGGCTCTACTCCATTATCTACCAGGCTATCGAAGAACTGAAAGCCGCTATGGAGGGTATGCTTTCTCCGGAAATCAAGGAAGAGGTCATCGCCACCGTCGAGGTGCTGGAAACCTTCAAGATTTCCAAGGTGGGCACAATTGCCGGTTGTATCGTCCGGGAGGGCAAAATCACCCGTTCGGCGAAGACTCGGGTGATTCGGGACGGCATTGTCATCCATACCGGCACGCTGGGCTCCTTGAAACGTTTCAAGGACGATGTCAAGGAAGTTGCCAAAGGATTTGAGTGCGGTTTGAATATCGAAAATTACAACGACATCCAGGTAGGCGATATGATTGAAGCCTATCAAGAGGTCGAAGTCAAGAAAACATTGTAAAAGGAGGACGGCAGGAACGGGAATCGTTCATATTAAGGAACTTTTAACACCTGCCTAACACCAAGATGTATGTTTTATTTCGTTACTTTGTAAATCATAAAGTAACCACAAAACCATAAAGGAATGAAAAAACTGTTTGCAATAATGATTTTGTTCGCGGCATTCGCAACAAATCTGTCGGCACAGGTCTTGAAACCTGTGAAATGGGAAATCACCTCCCAGAAAGTCAGCGAAGGCGTTTTCGACATCGTATGCAAAGCGACCATCGACAACACGTGGCATCTGTACGACACGAAACTGCCGGAAGGCGGCCCCCTCTCCACCTCTTTCAACATGGACGAGGATGAAACCACCGGCATCGAGCTGGTCGGAGAATTCAAAGCCACGACAAAACCCAAAACGGAACACAGCGAAGCGTTCGACATGGATCTGAACTATTTCGAGAACACGGCGACTTTCATCCAACGGGTGAAACTGACCAAACCCGCCGGGAAATTAGTCGGCTATGTGGAATTCATGTCCTGCACCGGCGGACAATGCACCCCTCCGGCAGAAGCAGACTTCAGCTTCGAACTGAAATAACCGGGAATACCTCCCGATGGAACTGCCTGGAAACCTCGTTTTCAGGCAGTTTTACAATCAGTAGAAAGTTTGTAAAGTTCATAAAGTATGCAGGATTCCTGTGGGACGCTTGGTTAACGGTGATAGAGGAAGGCTATCAAAAAAACCTCTATCATTTATAAACCCAAACTTGAAACTTTACAAACCTTCAACTTTATAAACTTGACGAACTTTATGAACTTTATAAACTTCACGAACTTTTTCCTGTTCCTCTTCGGCATAAGCCTGTCCGGAGCAAGCCAAAAAACAGCGTCCGCTGACAGCATCACCCTCTTTTTCGTAGGAGACGTCATGCAACATTCCCCGCAAATCAACGGAGCCTGGAATCCGACAAGCGGAGAACACGATTACAAACCCTGCTTTCAATACATCCGTCCCTACTGGGAAAAGGCGGACTACGTCATCGCCAACTTGGAAACTACCCTGGACAACAAAAATTTCAGCGGTTATCCCCAGTTCTGCGCCCCCTGGCAACTGGCACGGGATTTAAAGGCGTGCGGCGTGGACCTGCTGACCACCAACAACAACCATTCCTGCGACAAAGGTCATGAGGGCATCCGCAAAACCATTTATTACCTGGATTCCCTGCAAATACCCCACACCGGCACCTTCACGGACACCGCCTCCTGGCAGAAACAGACACCCCTATACATCCGGCACGGAAACTTCAAAATCGCCCTGCTGAGCTACACATACGGCACCAACGGCATACCCGTCACCCACGGACAAGTGGTTTCCATGATAGACAGCAGCGTCATGACCCGGCAAATCCGGCAGGCACGCCTCGATTCAGCAACAAACGTCATCATCATGATACATTGGGGCATTGAATACGCCACCGCCCAGAACGCCGAACAAAAAGCCATCGCCGCCCTGCTCCACAAAAGCGGTGCAGACATCGTCATCGGCTCGCATCCACATGTCGTGCAACCGCTGGAATACACCGTGACAGGAACGGACACGACCGGCGTCACCGTTTACTCCCTCGGCAACTTTGTGTCCAACCAGAGCAAGCGATACACCAACGGGGGCATCGGCATCCGACTCCAACTGACCCAACAGGCAGGGAAAACCCATTACGATATGCACTACTTGAGCAGCTACGTGCACCGTCCCATTGAGAACGGCATCCGCCGCTACTACGTCATCCCGGAACCTGAGGCGGCACACCTGCTGGGGCAACAAGACTCTACGCTATACACCGAATTCTTTCACGACACGGATTCCATCATCAACGG
>CAYNXE010000014.1:2853-16895 GCA_964400995.1 uncultured Odoribacter sp. | reverse complement strand
ATACATTGCCTGTCATATCATAAATACCCAACTCGTTGGGTGCTTTCATCCCGACAGGATTAGTGGCATTATTACTATTGGAATTGTACCAAGCCACCTCATCGAGGTCGTTGCTACCGCTATACTTGTATCCCTTGCTCTTTTCTCCGCCACGGGCGGCATATTCCCACTGAGCCTCGGTCGGCAAGGCATACTTCTTGCCCGTCAACTCGTTCAACTTCGCAATAAACTCCTGAACGTTATTCCAACTTACCTTCTCCACGGGATAATCGTCTCCTTTGGAAGAACTCGGATTCTTGCCCATCACCACTTTCCACAACCCCTGCGTCACCTCGTACTTACCGATGTAATAGCTTTTCGTCAAAGTAACCTGATGCGCAGGCATCTCCCCATCATAAACCCCCTCGTCATTCTCAGAGGCTCCCATCATAAACGAACCTGCTTTCACATACACCATATCGAAAGAAATATCACCGACAAGTTCCGTAATTACCGGATTGCTGTCATCGTCATCCTTGTGGCATCCGGCAAACACCAGCAGACTCAGCACCAAATAAAATAATCTTTTCATCATCGTACTTTTTATCGGTTAATATACTTTCAACTTCTGTCAAATGTCCCCTGCCAAACACAAATTTCAGGTGGACATTTTCTTGGAAAACGATACAAAGATATGAAAAATTTTTGATTGGCATTTGGGTAAAATTTTATACTTTTGTCCTCCGAAATGGTGTCTGCAAAAGCAAGCCGGCACCTATCCGAATTCCGTCGATCGTATAATTTTTGATGTTATAAATCAAATCAGTTCGCGTGGGTTCTGCGTGAGACAAGAAATATTTATAACTTCAATATGATCATGACACGATTGACTCTTTTCATGGTGTTGCTTTCGGCAACGCTGACTTTTGGCGGAATCAGCCACTTTTCCTGTTCCGCACAAACCGTTCCTCTATCAGTGGACAGCCTTTTCAGGCTGATTGACGAAAACAGCCGGACCTTGAAACTGAAAGCCTTGTCCGCAGAAAATGCCGACGAAGGAGAAAATGTCGCCCGCAACCATCGGCTTCCGGTGCTGAATGCCTCCCTTTCGGTGGGCTATCTGGGCAACGGATATCTGACAGACCGCGACTTCGCAAACGGCATGAAGGTACACAACCCGCATTCCAACAACAATTTCGCCGTAGAAGCCATGCAACTCATTTATGGCGGCGGTAGTGTTGAAAACGGCATCCGTTTGGCGGAACTGGGGGCACACATGGCATCCCTCGAACTGGAACAAAGCCGGCAAGAAGTCCGGTTTGCCCTGCTCGGCGGCCTTATCGACCTGTACTGCCAGCACAATCGCCGGCGCGTGCTGGACGAAAACATGGCGCTTGCCCGGCAGGTCCTCGACCACATGAAAGCCCGCCACGACGAAGGAGTCGTGCTGCAAAGCGACATCACACGCTACGAGTTGCAACTGGAACAGCTGCGGCTACAGCAAGCCAAAACCGATGAAGCGGTGCGCAACGTCAACTACCGTTTGGCAAACGCCCTCGGTTTCCCAACCTCGACCACGGTATTCCAGCCTCAACTGCCACCCATTGACACCACTTTCGCAGTCGGCAAGGAAGACGCCTGGCAAGAGCGGGCGACAGCCTCCAACCTCCTGCTGAAAAAAGCCGGAATAGGCATAGACATTCAGGAAACCCAGCGCAAGCTGATTACAGCGGATCTGCGCCCGAAACTCGCCCTGTTCGCCTATGGCAAATTTGACTCGCCCATCGTCACGGAGGTGCCCGTTCTGGACAAGAACTTCATGTACTGGGGCTTCGGCATCAACCTAAGCTACAACCTTTCCTCCCTCTACACGGTCAACAAGCGCGTGCGTCAGGCACGGCTTAGCGAGCAAGAAAGCCGGGAAGCCTACGACCTGGCGACGGAAAACGTGCAGAACCACGTGCAGGAAGCCTACGAAGGATTCCTGACCGCCGTTACCGAACTGCATACCCAAGAGAAGAGCTTGGAACTCGCCCGGCAGAACTACGACATCGTAAACGACCGTTTCGACAACGGCATGGCGCTGATTACCGATATGGTAGACGCCGCCAATATGCGCCTATCTTCGGAAATCGGTCTCGAAAATGCCCGGGCACAGCTGCTGTTCTGCTATTATCGCCTGAAATATGTCACCCACACGTTATAAACCTTTAAAGATAAAATACTATTATGCGTAGAAAAACAAAAGTATTGACGTACAATATCATCGTCATCGCACTGCTGCTATGCGGCATCGGATATGTCATTTCCAAGTTCGTGCACCTGGGCAAAGTGGAATTTACCGACAACGCCCATGTTCATCAGCACATCACCCCCATTAACTCCCGCATACCGGGATTCATCAAGGAAATCCGGTTCAGCGAATACACTCCCGTGCGCAAAGGCGACACGCTAGTCATCATCGAGGACACGGAATTCCGATTGCACGAAGCTCAGGCGGAAGCCGCCCTCTGCAACGCCCTTGCCGGACATCACGCATCAGCCACCACCGTGGCAACCGTACAGAACAACATCGGGGTAAACGACGCCGCCATTGCCGAATGCCAGGCGCAACTCGACAACGCCCGCCGCGAAGACGAACGTTATGCCCGTTTGCTGGAACGCCGTGCCGTCACCCGGCAACAATACGACAACGTACACACCGCCTATCTTGCCGCCCAGGCTCGTTACGACCAGTTGACCCGCTCCCGGCAATCCACCTCGCTGATGAAGAACGAACAAAGCCATCGCCTCGAACAAAACGACGCCGGCATAAAAGTGGCACAGGCTACCCTCGACCTGGCACGCCTCAACCTGTCGTACACCGTCATCCTCGCCCCCTGCGACGGCGTCCTGGGACGCAGGGACATCAATGCGGGACAACTCGTGCAACCCGGACAAACACTGGTCAACATCGTCGATTCGGGAGACAAATGGATTGTCGCCAACTACCGGGAGACCCAGCTCCGGCACATCCAGGAAGGCAATCGGGTGGACATCCGGGTGGACGCACTCCCCAATTGCAAGCTCACGGGTACGGTACAGTCGATTTCCGATGCCACAGGCGCTGCCGTGTCCCTGTTGCCGACCGACAACGCCACCGGCAATTTCGTGAAAGTGGAACAGCGCATTCCCGTCCGAATCGCCATTGACGACACCGATTCCGAAGCCTATCGCCTGCTACGTGCCGGTATGAGCGTAGAATGTGAAGTAAAATACTGACACTTATGGCAGAACACAATCAACCCGGCGGATTTTCCATGCCGATGTTCAAACCCTGGGTGCCGGAGAAATTGCGCCCGTGGCTATACGTCTGTCTGGCGTTCACTTTCCAGTTATCCAGCGGAGTCTATCTCGGCGGACTGAACGAAATAATGGGGTCGTTGTCCCTGATGCGGGAAGACATTCTCATGTGCCTGTATTCCAGCCTCTGCGGACTGGCATTCACCTTCCCCATCCTGTTCCGCACCAAATTCCGGTTCACCAACCGCAGTCTGTTGCTGTTTTCAGCGGCAGGCATCGCGATATGCAACTTCATCGGGCTGTTTGTCACGTGCCTGCCCGTGTTGTGGACAATATGCTTCATCACGGGATGCCTGAAAATCCAAGGAACTTTCGAGTGCATGTCGAACATCCAATTGTGGATGACGCCCAAAGAACGTGACTTCCGGGTATTTTTTCCCCTGTTACACATCATCGTCATGCTTTCCATTCCAATGTCGGACTTGCTTGCGGTTCACCTGTGCCACGTGTCCACCTGGCATTACATGAGCTATCTGATGATTGGCGTTATGCTTTTCAATGTCCTGTGGCTTTTCCTGTGCACCCGGCATTTCCGGTTTATGAAACCGCTTCCGTTTTACGCCATAGACTGGCTGGGAGCCATTCTCTGGGTGCTGACGGTAATGCAAATCGTTTACATTTTCTGCTACGGAGAATTTTACAACTGGTGGGATAGTCCGACGATCCGCACCCTGACCGTCACAACGGCAAGCACCCTCGTCCTCGCCGTCGCCAGGATGTTCATCATACGGCATCCCTACCTCGAACCGAAAATGTGGAACAACAAATACCTTCCGGGCATCTTCCTCCTCTCACTTGTCATCGAGGCCTTTTTCGCAACGGAACACGTGCTGGAAGAAGTCTTTTACGAGGGAGGCATGGAGTGGCACACGCATAGCAAAGCGGTGCTCGACTATCCCGTCATGCTGGGTGTGATATGCGCCTCCCTTTTTGCCCTGCTTTGGCTGAAAGTCTGGCAACAGGGCCGTGTACGCCTCATCATTATCGGACTCGCCGTGTTCATCGCCTACACGCTCTGCCTTTACTTCACCGTGTCCACCGAGATAAATATGGAAAAACTCTATCTGCCGATGTTTCTACGCAGTTTTGCCGCCACCCTGCTCAGCATCGTGCTACTCTATTCCCTGCAATCGGTCATGCACTTCATGGTGTTTTTCCAATCGCTTGCGGTATTCCAAGTACTGCACCTGCTCATCGGTGGGGTGATTGGTGCGGCAGGCTACGCTTTCGGTATCCGCTACCTCATGGCGGACTACATGGCGCGTTACGGCAACCAACTGGACAACCTGCGACTGCCAGCCCGTGAAGTGCCGCAACACATCGGTGAATGGATGAGACAGTTCCAGGTGGCAAGCGTGAAACAACTCTATGGTATCGTAGCGTATGCTGCCATCTCCGTCTTGCTGATGATTGTACTGTATGACCTTTTTCATACGCACAATCAAATCAAGCGGATGCCCTCCTGGAGTTCAGTGGGACGCATCCTGCGGAAAACCCTTTCTTTCCGCAAGAAAAGAAGGTTCATATTTAACTAACTGATTTTTCCCGATATTCGTTGGGTGTCATTCCCACGACTTTTTTGAACATTCTGGAGAAATGTTGCGGATATTGGAAACCCAGTTCGTAAGAAATCTGCGAGATGGAATGCACAGGATTCAGCACCATGTCCTTGGCAAGCCCTATCAGCTTGAGTTGGATATGTTCCTGTGCCGTCTTGCCGGTTTCTTTCTTCATCAGGTCACCGAAATAATTGGGAGAAAGGCACAATTCGCCAGCACACCATTTCACGGTGGGCAACCCCTCCTGTTTCGCCCGTCCGCTCTCGAAATAACCGTCGAGCAACGACTCGAAGCGCACCAGCATATCATTGTTGACCGTTTCCCTCGTGATGAACTGCCGTTCATAAAAACGCAAGCAATAATCCAACAACAATTCAATGTTCGTTGAAATGAGCCTGCGGCTGAGGCGGTCGATGCCATGTTCCAGCTCATGCCGGATTTTGTGCAGGCAATCCACGAATATCTCGCGCTCCTTTTGCGAAAGGTGCAAAGCCTCGTTCACTTCGTATGAAAAATAAGAATACTCCTTGATGTGCGCACCTAAGGCAGTCCCCCGTATCAGATCGGGGTGGAAACAGAGCGCCCAGCCCCGGGGCTGAAACGTCTCGCCGTTGTCCTCGATGCCGATGACTTGTCCGGGAGCCAAACAGACCACCGTACCCTCTTGATAGTCATAATACTGCCTGCCGTAAATCAGATCGCCGCATTTCACCTCTTTCAAAAAGACGGCATAAAATCCGAAGGTCTGACGGGAATGCCGTATCCGACGCGCTTTCGACAAATCAATGACACTGACCAGCGGATGCAAGGTTTCCACGCCGAGCATTTCATTATACTCCGCCACGGTCTCTATATTCAGCAAATCCTTTTCCATAACCTCACGTATTTCATAGCAAAGGTATATTTTTTTCAAAGAGTTGTCATACCACGAAAAGCAGAATCCGTAATCCGGGTCATAAAATCCGTAATCCATATAGGCAACACACGAACATATCACCTGAAAGGACGGAAGCCCTATACCAACGACCGTTAATAAAAACTTAAAATTCCGGCAAAGATTGACATCATGGCATTCCTAATGTATTTTTGTTTGCAAAACAAAACAACGGTGAAAAAAATTACGGCCATATTTTTTCTAACGCTGGCAACCACGCTTATGCTTGCCGCCACGGTCGTACCTCATCATCATCACCGGGAATCCATCTGTTTCATCAACATCCATTGCGAACACGAACCTGCGGAAGAACATCATCATCACGATGACGAACCTTTCCGCTCCGGTCACTGTTGTTTGGAGTACCTTTTCCAAACACAGATCAGAATGCAGGATTCGGAACATTCCCACTGCAAAGGTCTGTGTCATCATTTTGCCCATACGCTGTTTATCCTACCCGATACATCGTCCCTCTTCTCATACAGGGCAATCGGGGAAGCCTCTCCCCGGACAGTCTACCGGGAGGAGCGATACGGTTTTGTTCCCATTTCCGACCTTGCCGGAAGAGCCCCACCTTTTTTCATCGGCTGAACACCAAGGGTCAAGAGTTTGCCCGTCAATCGAGACAAACCCATGCCCGAAAAGAATCAACATTTACGGATTTTTTAATTGACACACGATGAAATCATTGATTATAGCATCGGTTATGATGCTGTCTATATGCTTTTACGGATGTAAACATACAGAAAAACATAACCACACGACAACAGAGGCTCATGCACACGAGGGCAAGCACGCCCACAACCACCAAGGTCACGAACATGCACACGAAGGTCATACCCATGACGCAGGACATCACCACGAAGAAGACGGCCACCATCATGAAGGCGAAGAAAATCACAACGATGAAATCATCTTTACCAAGGCACAAGCTGCCAGAACAGATTTCAAGGTAGAAGAGATACAACCGGGCACTTTCCATCAGGTCATCAAAACCACGGGACAGGTACTGCCGGCACCCGGCGATGAATCGGCAATTGTCGCTACCACCAACGGTACCATCTCTTTCGCCAACACCCAACTGGCTGCCGGAAGTCCGGTAAAACAAAACCAGCCCCTCTTTTACATCGTCACCAAAAACCTGGGCGAAGGCGATTACTATGCCCGCATCCGTGCCGGCTACGAAAAGGCGAAAGCGAGTTACGAACGTGCCAAGGAACTGGTAAAAGACAACATCATTTCGCAAAAAGAGTATGAGGACACCCGACTGGAGTACCAGAACGCCAAAATAGCCTATGACGCCGTTTCCGGCAAACACTCCTCACAGGGCATCGGCATTGCCAGCCCCCTGAACGGTTTTGTCAAGGACATCACGGTCAAAGACGGGGAATACGTCACCGCCGGACAGGTCATCGCTACAGTATCCCAAAACAAGCGTCTGGTGTTGCGTGCAGACGTATCCGAGAAACATTATGCGGCATTGCCCACCATCCAAAGCGCAAACTTCAAAACCCCTTACGACAACCGGGTATATAGCCTGGCGGAACTTTCCGGTCGACTGTTGTCCGTGGGGAAATCCGCAGAAGCCAACACGTTTTTCATTCCGGTGACGTTTGAATTTGACAACCGGGGCAACGTCCTTCCCGGCTCTTTCGTTGAAATTTACCTGATTTCTTCCCCGCTAGACAACGTGCTCAGCATTCCGGAAAGCGCCCTGACCAATGAGATGGGACATTTCTACGTGTACAAGCAACTGGACGAGGAAGGCTACCAAAAACAGGAAGTGAAAATCGGCGCGAGCAACGGCAAGGCGGTCCAAATCCTAAGCGGGCTGACGGCAGGCGACCACGTCGTCACCCGGGGAGCCTACCAAGTCAAAATGGCTTCCGCTTCGGCTGCCATACCGGGACATACCCACGAACATTAAAATCATCGGATTATGCTGAACAAAATCATACAATATTCACTGCACAACCGTTTGTTGGTAGTGATTGCAGCCATGGCGCTGCTCATTTGGGGAAGCATCACGGCGAAGCACATGGAAGTCGATGTTTTTCCGGACCTGAATGCGCCGACCGTGGTGGTCATGACCGAAGCACAAGGTATGGCACCGGAAGAAGTGGAACGCCTGGTCACCTTCCCGATAGAAACGGCGGTCAACGGAGCCACGGATGTCCGGAGAGTACGCTCCTCCTCCACGACAGGGTTCTCCGTCGTATGGGTGGAATTTGAATGGGGCACCAACATCTACACCGCCCGGCAAATTGTTTCCGAGAAACTGGCGACACTGGGCGACGCACTGCCCAACAACATCGGACAGCCCACCCTGGGACCCCAATCTTCCATCCTCGGAGAAATGATGATTATCGGGCTGACCGCCGACACAACCTCCTTACAGGATTTGCGAACCATAGCAGACTGGACCATACGTCCCCGCCTGTTATCCACCGGAGGAGTCGCCCAAGTAGCCGTCATCGGGGGAGACATCAAAGAATACCAGATATTGCTGGATCCTGCACGTATGAAGCATTACGGCCTCAGCATGGACGAAGTGCTGACCGCCGTAGACAATATGAACCAGAATGCCACCGGAGGCATCCTTTACGAATACGGCAACGAATACATCGTGCAGGGAGTCCTGGCGACCACCCGTGTGGACGAACTGGGCAAAGCCGTCGTCAAGACCATCAATGATTTCCCGATTACCCTGGCCGACATCGCTACCGTACAAATCGGTGCCAAAGCCCCCAAGCTGGGCCTTGCCTCGGAAAAAGGCAAACCGGCAGTATTGGTCACCGTCACCAAACAACCCGGTACCAATACACTGGAACTGACCGACAAACTGGATGTTTCATTGCAGGAACTCCAAAAGACGCTGCCCGGAGACGTCCGAATCTCGACAGACATTTTCCGCCAGTCGCGTTTCATTGAAAGCTCCATCAGCAACATCCAAAAGGCCCTGCTCGAAGGAGCGGTATTCGTCATCGTCGTCCTGTTTTTCTTCCTGATGAACTTCCGTACTACGGTCATTTCACTGGTTGCCCTACCGCTTTCCATGCTTATGGCTGTTCTGGTGATGCACGCCCTGGGACTGACCATCAACACGATGAGTCTGGGAGGTCTGGCGATTGCTATCGGTTCGCTGGTGGACGACGCTATCGTTGACGTGGAAAACGTGTACAAACGGCTGAGGGAAAACAGACTGAAACCCAAGGAAATGCAACGTCCTACCCTGGAAATCGTCTACGAAGGTTCCAAGGAAGTCCGAATGCCCATCCTGAACTCCACGCTGATTATCGTTGCCTGCTTCCTGCCGTTGTTCTTCCTGTCGGGTATGGAAGGACGTATGCTGATTCCGTTGGGCATTGCTTTCGTGGTCGCCTTGTTCGCCTCCACCGTCATCGCCCTGACCCTGACTCCGGTATTGTGCAGTTACCTGCTGACCACGGAAAAGGCGTTGCAGCAAAGCGAAAAAGAACCTTTCGTGTCAAGACACCTGAAAAAGGCTTACCGCACCGCACTCGAATGGGCGCTGTCTTGCAAAAAGACCGTTGTCGGCATCGCCGCTGCCCTGCTGGTTATCGCCCTGGTCATCATGTTCCAGTTGGGACGCAGTTTCCTGCCCCCCTTCAACGAAGGTTCGCTCACCATCAACGTCAGCACCATGCCCGGAGTTTCCCTGGAAGAATCCGACAAAATGGGACGGCTGGCAGAACAGATGCTATTGGAATTTCCCGAAATCAAAACGGTGGCCCGCAAGACCGGCCGGGCGGAACTGGACGAACACGCCTTGGGGGTAAACACCTCCGAGATAGAGGCGCCCTTTGAACTACGAAACCGGAAGCGCGATGAATTTCTGGCGGCAGTACGTAGCAAACTGGGCACCATCAAAGGCGCCAACATCGAAATCGGGCAACCCATTTCACACCGCATCGACGCCATGTTGTCCGGAACGCAGGCGAACATCGCCATAAAACTTTTCGGCCCCGACCTGAACAAATTGTTCCAGTTGGGCAATCAGATGAAAAACGCCGTTCGCGACATCGACGGCATCGCCGACCTGACTTTGGAACAGCAGACTGAACGCCCGCAGTTGCAAATTCACCCCAAACGGGACATGCTCGCCAAATACGGCATCACCCTGCCGGAATTTTCCGAATTCATCAACGTTGCCTTGTCCGGCAAAGTCGTGTCCCAGGTGAACGACGACGGCAAAATATTCGATTTGACCGTAAAGGTCAATGACAACCAACGGAACACCATAGAAGATATCGGAGCATTGACCCTTGACGCCAACGGCCGGAAAATCCCCCTGCACTACGTTGCCGAAATCTTACCGTTGTCCGGTCCCAACACGATTAGTCGTGAGAACGTACAGCGCAAGATTGTCCTGTCCGCCAATGTCGCCGGACGCGACCTGAAAGGCGTGGTGAACGATATCCGCAAGACCATAGACGGGCAAATCCGTCTGCCGGAAGGCTACCACGTCGAATACGGCGGGCAATTTGAAAGCGAGGCGGCAGCATCCCGCACCCTGTTCCTGACCTCCCTGATTTCCATTCTGCTGATTCTGCTGATTCTGTACCACGAATTCCGCAGCATGTCCCTGTCCGGCATCATTATGCTGAACTTGCCGCTAGCAATCATCGGAGGCATCATCGCCATTCGTTTCACCTCGGGCGTCATCAGCATTCCCGCCATCATCGGTTTCATCTCGCTGTTCGGCATTGCCACCCGCAACGGCATCCTGCTGGTGTCCCATTACAACCAGCTCCAGAACGAAGGCTTGAATCTGACCGACAGCATCGTACAAGGGTCGCTGAACCGTCTGAACCCGATTTTAATGACGGCTTTGACCTCGGCTCTCGCCCTGATACCGCTGGCCGTAAACGGGGATTTGCCGGGCAACGAAATCCAAAGCCCCATGGCGCAGGTTATTTTGGGCGGACTGCTCAGTTCTACGCTGCTGAACGGCTTTGTGGTTCCTGTGGTATATTTTTTGCTGAACAGAAAAAACAAAAACGCATCGATATGAGACTGTATTTATGGATAATCGTCCTTCTTGCCTGCAACAGCCCGATGTTCGCACAATCGAGCATCGATGAAGTGTTGAAGTGCATCGAGGCAAACAACAAAGCCCTCCAATCGGGACAAAGACTGAACGAAAGCCGGAAACTGGAAGCCCGGACGGGCAACTACCTGACCAATCCGACCGTGGAAGTCAATCAATTGTGGGGAGAAAAAGGCGTTGGCGGCAACATAAACGAACTGGCCATTGTGCAAGCTTTCGATTTCCCGACCGTCTATGCCAACAAAAACAAGCTGGCAAAGTTGAAAGCCGACGCTTCCGACTGCCAATATGCGGTGACCCGACAAGAGATTCTATTGGCTGCACAACAGGTTTGCCAGGAGCTCATTTACCTGCGCAAACGGCAGCAATTGCTGGACAACCGCCTGAAAAACGCCAGTCAATTGGAGGAATTTCATAACCGGAGACTCATATCCGGGGAAACCAACCAATTGGAATACAACAAAATCCAATTAGAGAAAATCAACGCGACAAATGCCATCCGGCAGAACACATCCGCCATCCGGGCGTGCCAGGAGCAACTGCAAGCCCTCAACGGCGGCATTCCGCTTGAGTTCACCGCCACGGAATATACCGATATGCCCGGCTTGCCGGAATTTTCCCAACTGGAATCCGACTACCTCGCAAACGATCCGACTTTGAAAAGTCTGCTCGGCGAATCGGAAATCGCCCAAAGGGAAATCAAGGTAAACCGCGCCCTTTCATTGCCCAAATTCGACGTCGGCTATCGCCGGAACGGAGGTAGCGACGGCAAAATGAACGGTTTCCGAATCAGTATGTCCATTCCGTTGTGGGAAAACAAAAACACGGTCAAGCAAGCCAAGGCACAAGCCGAATATGCGGCATTGAATTCCGAAAGCAACACCCAGACCCAGAAAGCCACCCTTCGCGAACTTTATCTGCAAGCGGAGGCTCTTCAGACTTCCAAAGACGAATATGCCCAAACCCTCCATTCCCAACGGAACGAAGAGTTGCTGAACAAAGCCTTGGAAGCCGGTCAAATCTCGATGATTGATTATTTTATGGAAATCAGTCTACTCTACGACAGCATACAGAATTTGCTGGACATTGAGAAAGAGTATTACAATCTGGTTGCCCAATTGTTGCAATATCGGCTTTGACGCAACCCATTCAAAGCACATAAGGCAGTTTTTCGGTTCGCCGGAGAACTGCCTTATGGTATCTCCAGAAACCGCCTCAATTCCCCTATCCGGCTTATCACCGGAGCCTTTTCGAGCAACCGCCGTTCGCTGTTGTGACCGCCGGAGAACAACACGCACCCGAATCCCAACGCCTGCGCCACCTCGGCATCGTGCACGGAATCCCCAATCATCAGCGTGTCCTCCGGACAAATAGCCAGCGCCTGCAACATCCGCTGTCCCCGCTCTATTTTTCCGGCTGCATACATGTTGTCCGAACCGCAAGCCTTGTCAAACCAGGAATCGATGCCGAAATCCCGGAGCATCTGTTGCAAGAGGTCTTCCCGCAAAGCGGAAAGGATGTATTGCTTTCGCCCGGAACGCCGTATCTCCGCCAACACGTCAGGCACATCGGCGTTCAAGGCAAGCGAAACCGCATATTTGTCATAGGTTTCCACGAAATCAAGGGACAAGTTATGAAACGATTCTTTTTCCAGGTCAAACCCGATTTGCTGATAAAATCCCAGCACAGGAAACCCGAACAACTCCTTGTATTCGTCCACCGTCACCTGCCGGATACCTCTCCTGCCCAGCATATCGTTCAACGTATCCACACCGACTTGCACGTCATCCAACAAAGTCCCGTTCCAGTCCCAAACCACATTCCTGTATTTCATACCAATCATTCGCTAATTTACACCATACGGACACACCGCCTTACTTATAAAAAGCCTCCGCACCCGGCCAGTCCAGCTTCTTTCGTGCCACTTCCTCCGGATAAACCATATAAACGACATCGGCTTCCGTCGCCAGTTCGTCGTTTTCGTTAAACAACTCCACGTGAGCGGTGACCAAACGCTTCGTCACGTCTGTCACTTTCGCCCGCAACCAGATTTCCCCCTTGTCCGTCCGAACGGTCTTCCGGTACTTGACATTCAGTTCCACCGTCACGCCCGCCGTCTTTTCGTGCGAAAAAATAGCCCAGCTTGCAATCTCATCTATCAGGGTCGCCTGAATCCCTCCGTGCAGCACCTGAAAGAATCCCTGGTAATTTTCGGAAGGTTGCCAATGACAAGTCACATATTCCCCCTCGTCCACGAACTCGCACTTCAAACCATACGGATTGGCAGGAGAACAACCGAAACAATTGTACCCCTGCATATCCGCATAAGCATTATACATTTTACGTTTTTCCATACCTCTGTCTGCTATCAGAGGGTAAAAATAACGCATTTTTTCAAGAATCCCCTGTCCGATTCCATTTTTCAAACTCCGAAGCGATTTCCTCCGGAAGAATGTTCAACAGTTTCATCTGACGGAACAGGTCGGGAAGCACTTGACCGACAAACTCTTCCCGTTTTTTCTCCATAATCCGGGCGACTGCATCCTCGCAGACAAAGAAGCCGACACCGCGTTTATTGTAAATGACCTGCTGGTTCTGCAAACACTCGTAAGCCCGCATCACGGTATTCGGATTCACCTCCAGCAAGATACCCAACTCCCGGACGGAAGGGATGCGCCCGTCGGCGTCCCACTTCCCCCGAATGATGCTGTCGCACATCCAATCGACGATTTGCAGATAAATCGCCTGTATTTCCTTAAATTCCATCTTGATTCCTTTCTGGTTCCACCGACAAGCGTTCAATTTTAATCCCAGGGGCATTTATCGTATCCACGTTAAGCTGCAATCCAAACCACCTCCGCTCTGAAATCACCAGCGTATCTCCCGATACCTTGAA
The DNA here is from genome assembly GCA_964400995.1 of uncultured Odoribacter sp. GTDB lineage: Bacteria > Bacteroidota > Bacteroidia > Bacteroidales > Marinifilaceae > Odoribacter. Next base: position 3,114 of record CAYNXE010000014.1, on the reverse strand, counting down.
ACAATCCAGGTATTTCACATCAAGATTGCCGATAAACTCCAAACCATTCTCCGTTCGTTTTGTCCCTTCTCCCGTCCAGCAAACCGGCGTAGAGTGAAGCACGACGGTCTTTATCGGAGTCCGGTAGATTTCCTCAAAATAACGCACCCCCTTTTGTAGCTCCCGGCTCTCCAGACGCTTGAATCCGCTCGCAATCATCAAAAATGCGATTATCGGAAGCACATACAACACCAACAAATAAAAATCATATTTTTTCATACT
>CAYNXE010000014.1:0-2753 GCA_964400995.1 uncultured Odoribacter sp. | reverse complement strand
ACCGCCAAATGGAGCAACACGACCACGACCGTCGCATTCAAGGTAGCCAGCAACATTTTTTCAAACGAAGAAGCAGGAAGCAACAAGGCATTGCTGGATTTTTTCTTGGACATCACCTCCTTGAAAGAATAGCCGGCGACAAATATGGAAAACAAACCCAACAGCCCCCAGAACATCCCCGCAAACTTTCCGGCAAAATTCCCGAAATACCTTGCCTTGTCATATCCTTCGCCCAATGCCTTGTATTCGGGCTTGAACGGATTAAATCCGCATTCGACGACAAACGTCACGACAATCATCACACCGAGAAAAATCAATATGGTTTTCGCATTCTCCCGGTAGAATTTCCACGCCAAAGCCCCAAAACGGCGTATATCAAAAATCTCTTTCATCTTTCTATAAATTAATACGTTATCTTAATCCGTCACTTCAAAATATCCCGCATCTTTTCCGGATGCTGCAAGACTGCATTGAAGAAAAGTTCCATATCCAACTTGCTGTCCTCCCCGCGCTCGTTCAGCACCACGCCCCAACGCCCTCTGATTGATTCTTCCGCAAACAAAGCCGGTTCATCATCCCGCACATTCCTGAAAGCCAGCTTTTCGGTTATCCGGTCGGCCGTTGCATTCACCAATATCCTGCCTCCGTCCACTACCACCAGCGCATCGATGAGATTGTCCAGGTCCCGAACCTGATGCGTGGAAATCACCATACACCGGGAAGGCGTTGCGGCAGTGGCTATCAACCGCCGGAAAGTGCTCTTGGAAGGAATATCCAAACCATTCGTCGGTTCGTCCATCAGCAACAGACGCGCATTGCTTGCCAATCCCAGGCATATCAGCGCCTTCTTGCGCTGTCCGTAAGACATCCGGTTCATCTTTTCATTGGCAGACACCTCAAATTCCTCCATACAGAGTTCCAGCAACCAATTGTCGAAATCCGGATAAAACGGACGCAACAGCTTCGCATATTCCGACATCCTCAGTTCAGGCAGATAAATTTCTTCCGGTATGAAAAACAAATCGGACAAAAACGAGGGCTTGCGCGCCGAGGGCAAATGCCCCATAACCTCTATCCGTCCCTTGTCGGGGAACAGCAATCCGCACATCAGTTTCAGTAAAGTACTCTTGCCAGCGCCGTTCTTCCCCAACAAACCATAGACGTGTCCTTCGGACAATGTCAAATCCAGTCCGGAAAACACCTTCTTTCTCCGATAACCGAAATCCAATTGATTCATTTGTATCATCATCTCCATATTTAATTATTGAATTAGTGTATTACTTTACTAATACACCACAAACATACTACGGAGGTTTGAGAAAAACAAAAAAACAGCAAAAAAAAATTACAAACAAAAAAAAGACCTCATCCGGCACAATGTCCAATGAGGTCTCCCTATTTCGTAAAACAAACCGGAACTACCCGACATTCCGGGCGATTTCCTCCGCACACGCCTTCATCTCCTCTGCCGGAAACTGTTTTTTGGGATTACAGAAATTCAAATCGTCTCCGCTGTTCAACGGCACCAGATGCACGTGCGCATGAGGCACATCCAACCCCAACACCGCCACGCCGACCCGCTGGCAAGGTATCGTTTTGCCGATAGCTCTCGCCACCTTCTTGGCAAAAACCATCAAACCGGCAAGTTCCTCGTCCGAAAGGTCAAACAAATAATCCGTCTCTTTCTTGGGAATGACCAGCGTATGTCCTTTCTGCAAAGGATTGATGTCCAGGAAAGCATAATAATGCTCATCTTCCACCACCTTGTAGGAAGGGATTTCGCCCTGGACTATTTTTGAAAAAATAGAAGCCATAATTTTATCTACTTGTAAATAAACTCTTGTATGTCATCCGATTTTACAGACTAATGTCCATAATCTCAAACTCCATCTCGCCGGCAGGGACCTTCACCATCACCTTGTCCCCCAGCTTTTTCCCCACCAACGCCTGGGCAATCGGCGTATTGATCGCCAGCTTGCCTTCCTTGAAATTAGCTTCCGTCTCCGACACCAGGGTATAGGTCATTGTGGCGCCCGTCTTGGTGTTCTTGATGGTCACCTTGTTCAGCATCTGCACCTTGGACGTGTCAATCTGCGACTCGTCAATCACCCGGCAATTGGCAATCGTATCCTTCAGCTGAGCAATCTTTGCCTCCAACAAACCTTGCGCATCTTTAGCTGCATCGTATTCCGCATTCTCAGAAATATCGCCCTTTTCGATAGCCTCTCCGATAGCCTTGGAGATTTTCGGACGCTCCACATTCTGCAGCCGGTCCAATTCATCCTGCAGTTTCTTCAAGCCCTCTTTTGTTACATAAGATGTCTTATTATTGCTCATAACAGTTATAATTAAGCGTTTACTACATACAAAAAAATAAATGACACTTATCCTCCAATAAGTGCCTTTATTAAAAAGAATTCCGGATATTTAATTTCGGAATCCTCACCTCCGAGGACAAAGGTAAAACCTTTTTCCGTAATAAAAAAGTTTTCGGCAAAAATTTCACGTCTTTGCCAAACCCTCTCTTCACCTCCACAATTTTCCGTTGAACTTCTTGCAAGTTCAAATAATTAATTCTACTTTTGTCACCCGAAAAACGTATTCAGCCGCTTGCATAAAAGTCTCTATCGCAATGCTGGATTCGAGAACAAACGCTAAAAATTGAAAGAAATGGACTTAATTAAAGTTGCAGAGCAGGCATTTGCCGCAGAGAATCCGGTTGAGCATCCTGAATTTCATTCAGGCGACACCAT
>CAYNXE010000013.1:0-22115 GCA_964400995.1 uncultured Odoribacter sp. | reverse complement strand
GCGGTGATTGTCACGGCAATGAAATTCCGGGGCGGGACTGCACGAGAGTTAATTCACTGGCTGAAGGAGAAAGGATATAAGTTCCACACACCAGTTTTTTACTATGCGTCCAATAAATCCATATAAATTCCTTTTTATGCGATATCTCCAGAGATATATTTTAATTTTGCAGAGGAATTTGAAAGAGCAGGCTACATGAAATTACCGTTGAATCACCCGATTTTTGAGAAGTTGGCCGCCATTGCGGCGGAACAGGGCACGGAAGCATACGTCATCGGCGGATACGTCCGGGATTTGTTGTTGCAACGCCCTTCAAAGGACATCGACATCGTTGTGCACGGCAGCGGCATTGCGTTGGCGGAGGAAGCTGCCCGGCGACTGGGCAACCTGCATGTTTCCGTATTCAAGAACTTCGGTACGGCGATGTTCCGCTACAAAGGCATGGAAATCGAATTTGTCGGGGCAAGGAAAGAATCCTACCGGGCAAATTCCCGCAAACCTATTGTCGAAGAAGGTACGATTGACGACGACCAGAAACGCCGCGACTTCACCATCAACGCCCTGGCGATTTCCCTGAATCCGGACGATTACGGTACCTTGATCGACCCGTTCGGCGGACTGCAACACCTGGAGGAACGGATCATCAAAACACCGCTGGAGCCGGGCATCACCTTTTCGGACGACCCCTTGCGGATGATGCGTGCCATACGGTTCGCCTCGCAACTGAACTTCACCATCGAAGCAAACACCCTGCAAGGCATCTACGAACAACGGGAGCGGATTTCCATTGTGTCCATGGAACGCATCATGGACGAGTTTCATAAAATCATGCTCTCTCCGGAACCCTCCCGGGGTATCCGCCTGCTGGACGAAACCGGTCTGTTGCCCTTGTTTTTTCCGGAACTCACGGCACTGAAAGGCGTTGAAAGCATCAACGGCATCAAGCACAAGGACAATTTCTACCATACCCTGACCGTACTGGATACCCTGTCGCTATACAGTGAGGACCTGTGGCTGCGCTGGGCGGCACTGTTGCACGACATCGGCAAACCGGTCACCAAAAAGTACATGGAGGGACAAGGCTGGACTTTCTACGGCCACAACCACGTGGGCGAAAGAATGGTGGCAAAGATATTCAACCGCCTGAAACTCCCCCAGAACGAAAAAATGAAATACGTGCAGAAATTGGTGAACCTGCACATGCGCCCTATCGTTTTGTCGGAAGAAATCGTTACCGACTCCGCCGTCCGCCGGCTGCTGTTTGACGCCGGAGACGACATCGACGACCTGATGACCTTGGCGGAAGCCGACATCACTTCCAAGAACGAAGAAAAGGTAAAGCGTTTCCTGAAGAATTTCAAAACCGTGCGCCGGAAACTGAAAGAGGTCGAAGAAAAAGATTCCATCCGCAATTTCCAGCCCCCGGTCAGCGGAGAAGAAATCATCGCCACGTTCAACCTCCCCCCCTGCAAAACGATTGGCGACATCAAAAACGCCATCAAGGAAGCCATTCTCGACGGCATCATCGGCAACAACTACGAAGAAGCCAGGGCATATATGTTCAAAATCGCCGAAGAAATGGGCATTCATCCATCGGAATAACCATTTTATTATTATCTTTGTTATCGTCATTCCAAATTTTACCACGGTAAAATTTACGGTGGTAAAATTTGCACACGCATAGTAAAAAGGAGGATTATGAAATTTTACAACAGAGAAAAGGAACTGGAAGCCATGGAAAAAGTGCGCCAAACAGCTTTTTCCGTTCATTCCCAAATGCTGGTTCTCACCGGCAGACGACGTATCGGTAAAACCAGCCTTATTTTCAAAAGTTGCGAAAACACTCCAACTGTCTACCTGTTTATCAGCCGAAGCAACGAAACCGACCTTTGTTCAAGATTTGTTGCTGAAATCCGGCAATCCCTGGACATTTATGTTCCCGAATTTGTCCGGTTTGCAGATTTGTTCCGTTTCCTTATGGACTTAGGCACACACATGGCTTACAACCTGGTCATTGACGAATTTCAAGAATTTCATTACATCAATCAGGAGATATACAGTCTAATGCAGGATGCTTGGGACCGTTACAGGAAACAAAGCCATATCAACCTGATTGTCAGCGGTTCGGTTTATACCCTAATGAACAAAATCTTCAAGGATTCCAAAGAACCGTTGTACGGACGTGCGGACAACATCATGAAATTAACCCCTTTCAATACCTCCGTTCTGAAAGAGATTATCGCCGATCACAAGCCCGATTATACCCCTGACGATTTGCTGGCACTCTATACCTTCACCGGTGGTGTCCCCAAATACATTGAGCAATTCATGGATAACGGATGTACAGACATGGAAAGCATGGTGGACTTCATGTTGCAACCCGACTCCTCTTTCCTGACAGAAGGTCAAGCCTTGCTCATTCAGGAATTCGGGAAAAAATACGGTAATTATTTTTCCATTTTATCAGCCATATCCAACGGCAAAAACACCTTGCCGGAAATAGAAACGCTTATGGGAGAAACCAGTGTCGGCGGACAATTGAAAAGATTGGAAGAAGATTATAATCTGGTTAAAAAGAAACGCCCTATCCTATCCAAAGAAAACACCCAGACCGTCCGTTATGAAGTAGCCGACTTGTTTCTGCGCTTTTGGTTCCGGTATTTCATCAAATACCAGAATTACATAGAAATAGGCAACCTGGAACGGCTGGCGGATATCATCAAAAAAGATTATCCCACGTTCTCCGGCCTGGCTTTGGAAATGTACTTCCGCCAACAACTAATCGAAAGCAAGGCATTTGCCGATGTCGGCGCCTGGTGGCAAGGCAAGAACAACAAAGAACAGGACGAAATTGACATTGTCGCATTGTATGCAGAAGAAAACAAGGCTTTGGTCGCAGAAGTGAAAAGGCAATCCAAGAATTTCAAACCGGACACATTTGCCCAAAAAGTGGAAACACTGCGAAAAAAAGTCTTGTTCAAATACGACATAGACAGCAGACTTTTTTCCATGGAAGATATGCTCTGATTTTTATCGGGCTACGGATTTCTCTTTCAACCGCTTCGGAACCACCACTTTCAGTGCGCCGGGAAGGACTTTCAGGTGCAGGGGAGACTCCATCACATAGGCATCGCCGTCAATGTGAACCCGACGGATATCGCCCTCGACAATCGCCTCGTCGCACTGGATTTCCTTGAAATAGGACAGTTTATAGAGTTTGGAACTGACAAAGAAAAGCAGCACCCACATGATTTCAAAAAAAGCCGGCCGTTTCAGGATGCAGAGATCCATTCGCCCGTCCCGGACAGAAGCATGCGGGGCAATATAGGCATTGTTGCCGTATTGCGAACTATTGGCAAAACTCAGGATAAAACAACTCACTTTCATCACTTTGCCGCCACTGGTAATCTTGTACTTCTTTTCCGGATAACGGAACCACAATTTGATGGCCGCATAAATATAAGACAATACGCCCCGCAGCTTCAGGTGATTGAACTCGTGCGCCACCTCCGCATCAAATCCCACTCCGCTGACGTTCAGGGAATACTTGTCGTTGATTTGCAAGACGTCAATCTGCGCATACCGGTCGGTCAGCACCTGCCTGAGCGCCTTGTTCATAAAAATGGAATACCCCAGATGCCGGGCAAATCCGTTGCCGCTCCCCAAAGAGACCACGGCAAAAGCGATGTCGCTACCGCAAAGGGCAGTGCCGACCTCGTTCACCGTACCGTCTCCGCCGACCGCCACGATGTGCGAATATTTTCCGGAAGTTCTCGCCTCCTCGACCAGTACCCGGGCATGTCCGGCATATTCCGTAAAGACAATGTCAAAATCAACCCGGTCATATTCCGGTATGGACTTGATTCTCTCCGGCAATTCCCTTCCCCCGCCAAATCCCGAAATCGGATTGACAATGAATAATACTCGCATAAATTGAAATTAAAATCCCCAACTCCGAAAACCGTCTCCGGCGTTATCTCCCGATTCCATGATAAACATAGCCGAACTCCCGCATCTGTTCAGGATTGTAGATATTCCGCCCGTCAAAAATGACTTTTTCCTTCAAAGCCTTTTCGATGTAAGTAAACTTCGGCACCTTAAACTCCTGCCATTCCGTCACGACAATCATGGCATCCGCCCCCTCCAGCGCCTCGTACATTTGAGCGGCATATCGAATCCGGTCGCCGATTCTCCGGCGGCACTCGTCCATCGCCACCGGGTCAAAAGCCGTCACCGTGGCTCCGGCTGCCAGCAACTGCTCAATCAGCACCAAAGAGGGTGCTTCGCGCATATCGTCCGTCGCCGGCTTGAACGACAAGCCCCACAAGCCGAAATGCCTGCCTTGCAGATGCCCCTGATAGTGATTGTATATCTTTTGGAACAAAACGGATTTCTGCCTTTCATTTACCTCCTCCACCGCCTTCAATACGCCCATGGCATATCCGCTGTCATCCCCCGTCTTTATCAACGCCTTCACGTCTTTCGGGAAACAGGAACCTCCGTAACCGCAACCGGCATTCAGGAACTTCGTGCCAATTCGCGAATCGCTGCCGATGCCCCGCTTCACCGCATCCACATTCGCCCCGACGATTTCGCACAAATTGGCGATGTCGTTCATAAAAGAAATCCGGGTAGCCAGCATGGAATTGGCAGCGTATTTCGTCATTTCCGCCGACGGAATATCCATAAACAAAATGGGGGTATTGTTCAAGACAAAAGCGTGATACAAACGCTCCATGACCTTTCCGGCACGCTCCGACTCCACGCCGATAACCACACGGTCCGGCTTCATAAAGTCGCTCACCGCATCTCCCTCCTTCAAAAACTCCGGATTGGAAGCCACATCAAACTCCACCTGCACGCCCCGACGATCCAGTTCCGCCTGAATCGCAGCCTTTACCTTCCCGTTCGTCCCCACGGGCACAGTCGATTTGGTGACCACGACAATATAATCATTGATCAATTCCCCGACTTCCCGGGCTACGCCCAATACATAGCGCAAATCCGCACTTCCGTCCTCGTCCGGAGGCGTCCCGACGGCAATAAACACCGCATCGGCATCCACCAGCGCATCCTTCAGCGATGTGGTAAAAGACAAACGCTTGTCAGCCCGGTTCTTCGCCACCAGTTCGGTGAGTCCCGGTTCATAAATCGGGATTCCTCCCTCATTCAACTTTCGGATTTTCACCTCATCCACATCCACACAAGTAACCGTGACACCTGTCTCCGCCAAACACGTTCCCGAAACCAATCCGACATATCCCGTACCGACAACTGCTATTCTCATATATATACGTTTTTTACAATTACAATATCGATTGACAAAGTTACATTATTTAATCGAATTAAAACACAAGACTTCTACACAAATAGAGACGGATATTCAAACATTATTCATATTTTTGTGTTAATGATTCTAAAACCGAAACGATGAAACGCACCCATTTTTTAGCCGCTTGCCTGTTTGCCTTGACACTGCTGGCAGGATGCAAGGAAAAACAAACCGACCAGTTCAACCAATACATCACCGGATTTACAAACGGAGTGATAACATCTTCTTCTTCCATTTCCGTTTACCTCGGCCAGCGGCCGGATAAAAATTACCAGCCCGGCTCCGACCTTCCGGCAGGAATCCTGCAATTTTCCCCCGCCGTAAAAGGGAAAACCGTCTTAAGGGACAACAACAGCGTTGAATTCATTCCGGAAGAACCCTTTAAAAACGGCAAAACCTACCAGGCGACTTTCAACCTGGGAGAGCTGTGCCAGGTGCCCGCCTCCTGCCAGAAGTTCAGTTTCAAGTTCGACATCCTCCCGCTCACCATCGTTTTTGAACCGGGCAACCTGACTGCCGAACCGGACAACACGGACGAATTGCAATACCAAGGCGTGCTGCACTGCTCCGATTATACCGAACCGACACAAACGGAGAAAATGCTCACGGCATCCTATCAGGGTGGCCATCTGACCCCGGAATGGGAACACAACGGCAACCGGCACCACTTTCGGCTCCGCCACTTGAAAAAAGGAGAATCGACCCAAACCCTCACCCTGAATTTTTCAAAGGACATAAAAAACAATACCCGCCAGGACATCAAAGTCCCGGGAAAAAACGATTTCACGGTCCTCAACGTCAAAACCTCCGATTCGGAACCGGTTGTCCTCAGCATCTACCTGTCCGAGAACCTGGAACCGGGGCAGGACATCCGCGGCTTGGTCTCCGCACCGGAAATCACGCTCGAGCATTTCAAAATCCACGACAACGTCATACAGGCTTATCTGCCCTCCTCCACTGACAAAAGCAGCATCACGCTAAACATTTTTCCCGGCATCCGGAGCGTTTCCGGCATAACCCTGAAAACCCAGTACACGACAACCGTCAATCTCCGTTCCACCAAGCCCGAAGTGAAACTCATCGGCAAAGGCGTCATCGTTCCGGACAAAAACAAGGTACTCATCCCCTTTTCGGCCGTGGGACTGAAAGCCGTTGACCTGGAAATCATACAGGTGTTGCAACAGAACATGAATTTCTTTTTGCAGGAAAATTCCTACGACAACCACAGCGAATTGGCACGAACCGCCCGACCGATATTCCTGAAAAAAATAGACCTGACCGAAAATCATCCCGACATCGACCTCCAGAAATGGAACGATTTCACCGTTGACCTGTCCAAAATGGTCAAACTGGAAAAAGGAACGATATACCGTTTTCGACTGAAATTCAAGAAATCCTATACGACACTCCCCTGCGCCGACGAGGCTCCGGATTCCGAATACGGTTCGACCGACTGGGACACCCGAAGAGGCTACGCCTATTACAGCGAATACAATTACCCTGCCGGCTACCAGTGGCAGGAACGGAACAACCCCTGCCATGTATCTTACTATATCGGGGAACGCTTTGCCAGCAGAAACATCATCAACACCTCGTTGGGACTTATGGCAAAACAGGGAGAGGACAATTCCTATGTCGTCTGCGTCAATGACCTGGCAACGGCAGCCCCTGTCGCCAATTGCAAATTGATGCTTTACAATTACCAGAACCAAAAAATCGACTCCGCACAGACGGACAAAAACGGTTTCGCCACGCTGCATCCGCAAGGGCAGGCTTTCATTGTCACGGCACAAAAGGGGCAAGACCGGGCGTGGTTGCGCCTGGCAAGCGGCAACGCCCTCTCATTAAGCAACTTCGACGTCAGCGGACAGCAAGTGCAAATGGGCGTCAAAGGATTCATCTACGGTGAACGGGGCGTATGGCGACCGGGGGATGAAATCTACCTGTCGCTGATTCTGGAGGATAAACTGAACGTACTTCCGCAGGGACACCCGATTGTCGCCCAACTGACTGACCCCAACGGACGCATCACCCAAACCCTCCGGAGCCACACCGGCACGAACAACATCCACTGCTTTACCTTCAAGACCGCCGAGGACGTGCAAACCGGCTACTGGACGGCTCTTTTCCGTATTGGAGGCCTCACTTTCAAGAAAGATCTCCGGGTGGAAACGGTCAAAGCCAACCGATTGGCCATCCAAATGGAATTTCCGAACGACAACATCATCGGCAAGGGCATTTCCGAAACTCCCGTAAAGGTAAATACCCGCTGGCTGAACGGTGCAAGCACTTCAAACCAAAAAGCCATCACCGAAGTGAAATTATACAACGGCAACGCAGGCTTCCCGGAGTTTCCGGATTACACCTTTACCAACAAATCCTTGTATTTCGAACCGGCAACGGAAACCCTGTTCGACGGAACGACCAACGGCACCGGCGCGTTTTCATTCCCATTGGACAAAATCAAGACGGAAAACGCCCCCGGCATACTGAACGCCATTTTCACGACCCGGGTCTTTGAAAACGGTGGAGATTTCAGCATCAGTTCACAAAACATCCGCTACTCCCCGTATCGGGAATACGTAGGCATCCGGTTGCCGGACACCGAAGACAACTGGCTTTCCACCAAAAGCCCGGCAACGTTGAAAGGCGTCATCGTCACCCCTGCCGGCAAATCAACCGGGAACGCCAACATCCGCATAGACGTTTACCGCCTTCAATGGCACTGGTGGTGGGATTCTGAAAATGACAACCTGAGTTCGTACGTCAACCGCACATACAACAAAAGCATCCTCACGAAACAAGTGAAAGCCGTCAATGGCTCCTTCACCGTCAACCTTCCGATCCGTGAATACGGCAGGTATTTCATCCGGGCAACGGCTCCTTCCGGCCATTCCTCTGGCGTCATCGCCTATTTCGGAAGCTGGGAAGAAAACAACAGCCAGGAAACAGCCTCCATGCTGAAGCTAAGTACGAACAAAAAGAGCTACCGGGTCGGAGAAACCATTAAAGTCACTTTCCCCTCCTCCGCCGGCTCCGTTGCCCTTGTCAGTCTTGAAAACGGAAAAACCATCAGCAACATACAGCGTCTTCCCGCCCGGGAAGGGACAACCACCTTTGAAACCAAGGCGACCAGCGAGATGTGCCCCAACTGCTATGTCGCCGTTTCCTTGATTCAGCCCCACGACACCAAGAACAACGACCGTCCGGTGCGAATGTACGGCGTGGTCAATGTCAACGTCGAAGACCCTGAACTCCGGCTGGAACCGGTCATAAACCTCCCCGCCGAACTCCGTCCGGGCAAAGAATTTACCGTACAAGTCAAGGAAAAGAACAAGAAAGCCATGAACTATACGATTGCCGTCGTCGATGAAGGCTTGCTCTCCCTGACCAGTTTCAAGACCCCCGACCCGTTCAAGGCTTTCTACGCCCGCGAAGCCCTGGGGGTAAAAACGTGGGATTTCTACGATTACCTCTACGGAGCATACGGCATCCGACTCGACCAGGCGTTTGCCATTGGTGGCGATGAAGCCCTGAAAAAACCGCAGGATGAAAAGACCAACCGCTTCAAACCCGTGGTCATCTTTGCCGGTCCCTTTACGCTGGAAGCCGGAAAAACAGGCAAACATACGTTCAAGATGCCCGAATACATCGGAGAAGTGCGCACCACGGTAATCGCAGCTACCAACGGCAGCTACGGAGCAGCCTCCGCCAACAGTACGGTCAACAACCCCCTGATGCTATCCGTAGCCCTGCCGCGCTTGCTCACTCCCGGCGACATAACCGACATACCGGTCACTGTTTTTGCCATGCAGGAAAATATGGGAGAAGTCAAGGTGCAAATGACCACAGACGACAAAATCACCCTGGTCGGCGAATCGACCCAAACCGTCCGGTTCAGCCGAAAAGGCGAACAACTGGTATGGTTCAAGGCACGCATCAACCAACAGACCGGCGTATCCACCCTCCGGACTACGGCAAATGCCGGCAACGAACACGCCTCGGTAACGGAAGACGTGACGATACGCATTCCCAATCCGCGCATCACCACCGTGATAGCCAAAGAGGCAAAAGCAGGAGAAAGCGTTTCTTTCAACACTCCCGTGACCGGTTTGGAACCCACATCCGTATTGGAGATTTCTTCCATTCCGCCACTCAACCTCGAGCAGCGGCTGACCGATTTGCTGGAATATCCGCACGGTTGCGCGGAACAAATCACGTCGCAGGCATTCCCTCAATTGTCTTTGCCCGCCTTGATTGCCCTGACTCCCGAACAAATGATGACCACAGAGAACAACATCCGGACCGTCATCAACCGGCTTGACAGATACCAGACACCAGAAGGCGGCTTCGCTTACTGGCCCGGCGGCACATACGCATCGGAATGGGTCACGGCATACGTCATCCAGTTTTTGGTATCGGCACAACAACAAGGCTATTCCGTTCCGGTCGCTATGCTCCAGAACGCCCTCAACTACACCCGGCAAGTCGCCAACCGATGGTTCCGTGCAGAACCCTGGGCACAACAAGAACAGGCATACCGGCTCTTCGTGCTTGCCCTGGCGGGTCATCCCGATATGGCTGCCATGAACCGATTGAAAGAAAGCCGCTTGGACAATCCGGTATCTCAATGGCTGCTGGCTTCCGCCTATGCCTTGGGCAGACAGGAGGAAATCGCCCGCAACATCATTCGCGAACTGTCCACCGAAGTCGCTTCTTACCGCGAAACAGGAGGAAACTACGGTTCCACCCTCCGGGATTATGCGCTGATACTCCAGTCCATGGTGATTCTTGACAGGCAGCAGGATGCCTACCGGATGCTGGAAAAAATATCCAGAAGCCTCGGTTCCGATGAATGGTGCAGCACACAGGAAACAGCCTTTTCCCTGCATGCCGCCGCCCAGTTCGTCAGGAAATACTTAGGAAGCCAGAAAGGCATACAGATTACGGTCACCACCCCGCAAGGCAAACAAGAAATCCGGACAGAGAGAACCGTCTGGCAACTGCCGTTGACCATTGAAAACCAACGTTCAACGGCTTCGGTGGAAAACAACGGACAAGGCAATCTTTTTGTACGGCAAATCAACAGCGCCGCCTCCCTGGAAGTCGTCAAGGAAAAACACCTATCCGGTCTGTTTATGGAAATTCGTTATTACGACGACCAAGGAAAAGCATTAAACATCCACCAATTGAAGCAAGGGACGGATGTAACCAGTGAAATCACCGTGAAAAACATCGGTGTCACCGGAACCTATCAGGAGTTGGCTTTAAGCTATCTGGTACCCTCCGGATTTGAAATCATCAATGAACGGCTCACCGGAAACGCCGTCATGCCCCAAGCGGAGCATACGGACATCCGAGACGACCGGTTTTGTGTCTATTTCAGCTTGGAACAAGGACAGGCGAAAACATTCAAATTCCGGAGCAATGCGGCATTTCGAGGTGAATACCTATTGCCTGCCATCTATTGCTCGGCAATGTATGACAACAGCATACAAGCCATTCTGCCCGGCGGAACGGTCAAGATAGAATAAGGTTCCCATGACGATTTGCGCCTTCCCGTTCAAGGGCTCAGGCACAAATCGTCATTTCTTTTTCTTCTTCTCCACAGACCAGCCGAACTTCCCGATTTTCTCCCCTATGCCGTAATAAGCGCCGTGGACGTAAACCAAAGGACGGCTCTGTTCAAATTCCAATTTCCCGGTCTCCGGATTCAGGAAGCAATCATCCGCCTGGACATTCACCACCTCCGCCACGAACATATCGTGCGAACCGAGAGGTATAATCTCCTTCACCCGACACTCTATGCACACCGGAGCCTCTTCGACAATCGGCGCATTCACCACCTTTGCCTTCCCGGGCGTCAAGTGCATCTCCTCAAACTTGTTGTAGTCTTTTCCCGAACGCACTCCACACCAATCCGTGGCAAAAGCAAGTTCTTCCGTCGTCAGGTTGATGACAAACTCCATATTTTTCCGGATAATCGGATAGGAATGCCGCTCCGGACGCACCGAAATATAACACATCGGCGGATTGGAGCAGAGCGTACCCGTCCACGCTACCGTAAACAAATTATATTCTTCGGGAACGGCCCCGCAACTGACCAAAACGGCAGGCAACGGATAGATCATCGTTCCCGGTTTCCAATGCTGTTTCATAATGCTTCATATTTTACAAACAATCCCCCTCAACTCTTCTCCCGCTTCCTTCTCAAAAATCCGAAATACTTCTTCAACAATTCCCGGAACGTATCGAACGACTCTTGATAAGAAACACCCACTCCCTGTATCGTCTCCGTATTGTTGTAAAGCAACTTCTCGTCCGTATGAGAATAAGCCTTCATCTTCAGCGACCCCTGCTTGTTCAATTTCACCTCCACGTCAAAATCTCCTGCGATATTCGTTTTCTGGTTATCGACAACATTCCGGTTACCCCCCACGTCCACATTTCCGTTGGCGGAAATCGTAATCCGGTCATTCAGCAAGCGGGTGGATACGGCCACTTCCAGTTCGTCGGAGGTAATCTCATTTTCCCGATCACCAAAGCGATAGGCAAGCCCGATGTCCACATTCTCATTGTATTTTGAGAACCAGCGGGAAATTTGATTCGAAACCATCTCCGTCAACGTGGTCACCCCTGCCGTCTGCGCCTGCATCCCGTAGTCCCCGGCATCATCCGTACGATAAAAATGGTTCAACACCAGCAAAGAAAACACCTGCTTGTTTTTCTCATCCTCATTGGCAAAGGCGCTTTGGACATAACTCTTATTCTGTGCATCAAGCGTCGGGAAACTGATGTCAAACTTCACTGCCGGATTCGTCAGCTTCTCGCTCAGGTTTAGGATACATTCCACGGGCACTTTCCGTCCCCCCTCGGAAGTCTTGTCTTCCCCTTCCGTCGTACTCTCCACAGGCAACAATTCCGAAATCGAGGTCTTCAAATTATAAACCGCATTGATGTCCAGTATCGCATCATAGGGCGAACCGCTCCAATTAATCGTTCCGCCGGGCGTCAACACGAATTTCTTATTCACCAGGTTGCTCAACGTAAACAGGTAATCCCCCTTGGAAATCTGATACTCGCCGTACATGCTCAGACTCCCGTCCTTGTCAAAGGCTATTTTTATATTCCCGTTTCCCCTCGTCCGCAAAACGTCCCCGACCGTCGGGTCGAAAACAACCTGCACATTCAGATTATCATTCACCTCCAGATTCGCATTCAGATTGATTTCCGACATGATACCCTGCACCCGGGACTTCTGGCTTTCCGGTTGATCGGAAGCTATGAAATGCAAAAAATTATTCGACCGTTCCGTCAAATTTTCCGTCAAGGGAATACACAATTGCGAAGTGCTTTCCGGTCGGGCGTTTATCATCACATTCACCGATTCATGGGCATTGTCCAATTCCGCCAGACCGCTCAACACCATTCGTCCGTAAAACGCCTCGTTGTCAGAAAAACCGGTATTCAACACCAGAAAGCGGTCAAACCGGGCATTCAATTTGTAAAGGTTGTCGAAAACCTGATATTCCCCGTTCAAAGTTGCCTGCCTGTCGTCCACGTCTTTCAGCAAAAAGTTCCGGAACAAAAGCCGACTCCGGTCAATATGGATACTGTCGTGAACAAAGAACTTCGTATTCAGCGCATTGACTTTCAATCCCACGGAATCCAAATACACGAA
This sequence comes from uncultured Odoribacter sp., assembly GCA_964400995.1. GTDB lineage: Bacteria > Bacteroidota > Bacteroidia > Bacteroidales > Marinifilaceae > Odoribacter. The sequence goes on along the minus strand of CAYNXE010000013.1, from coordinate 9,102 downwards.
ACCGGAAATATCCGGATGCCGGGAAAATCCGCTGACGGACACATTGCCGGAAAGATAGCCGTCAACCTCCGAGAATATATCGGAGACATAGGCGCGCAACCGATCCAAACCAATCTTTTCCAACTTCATGTTCACATCGAGCGAATCTGTCGAAGGATTGTAAAAACCGCTCACCCGCAAAGGTGTTTCCCGTCCCATCCGGTTTTCGGCACCGACAATCAGACTTTTGGTTTCAGCATCCCAGTACGAACGGAAATGCAAAGACCCCAGCGTATCCCGGTCAATCCCCCAATTCTTCACGTCAAAATCGGTCAATAGGATGAAATCGTTGTAATAATCCTGCAAACTCAGTGACCCCGTCGTGACTCCGAACAAGGAAAAACGTTTGTTCCAGAGCATACGCGCCGGATCTTCTATGTCAAAATTTTTCAGATTCACCAGCAACCTTTCCTGGGGATCTTCGGAAATCTTACCCCTCACCGACAAGAATCCGTTCCCGTGACGAACAGAAAAATCATCCACAATCAACTCCTTGCCCTGCAACAATATGGTTGAAGAATCCACCCGCCAAACGCTGTCATTCATGACAATTACCCCGGGATGCACCTTGATTTCCGTGGCGTATGAATCATTTTCATCCGGTTTGAAAACCAGGCTGGCAGCCAATTCCCCGCTATAAGTGCTGGATTCCCAGTTGCACCAACAAAGCCGGTTATTCATCTGGTTGTCCTCCAAAGTCAGCTCGTTGCGCAAATTAAACAAATGGTACCTGGGGCCATAGCCCACTTTGTCCGCCCAGCAGTTCAGCTTCAAACGTACCGAATCGCCGGTCATGTTGACCTTCCAATTCTGTAACATCAAATCATTGTACCGAATCGTATCCACACTCATCGCCAGATTCAATTTGTCGTCCCCCCGTCGGAAAAAAGAAGAAATCCGGGAATCGGGAGAAATGCTCAATCCCGGATAAAGCACTCGCAACACCCGGTTCGCATCCTTGAGCCGGATATCATATTCAAAATTAAACTGGGTCAAATCCAACTTGTCTGGAGACAACGATTTGTTTTCATCCACAAAATAAGCCGGCAAATAATTCTGCACCAGTCCCCATACGAAAAGAGCAGGGCGGATATTCCAGAAATTGCCCTCCATGGACAGGTCAAAAACATCGGATTGCAACGTCATCGTATTGTAATCCCGGTAACGACTATTCTCGACACACAAATTGTCAATCGAAAATGCGCCGTTCCGGTTCGCATACTGCACATCCGACAATGTCAGATTAAAAAAACTCCGGTCCTCCCGTCCGGCACTCACCAAGTTGAAACCCGTACTTGCCTTTTCCGCTCCGCTCGTCAGACCGAACCCCAATGCGTCCAAATCGGGAAAATCCAGTTGTCCCTTGACACTGACAAACGACACGGTATCGCTCATGTCATAGCTCAACACGCAACCGCCCTCCAGCAAGGGGTCGTCCGCAGACGCCAGCAAATCCAGCTGTCCGTTCTCCAAAACCATGTCCACGGCAATATCCCGAACCGCCTCCTTGTTCACATACAAGTGCGGCAACACACTGTTTGCGTGAAGCGCAGGTCCGTGAGCATCCCAAATTCCCTCGTAAGTACCGTTCCACACCCCGCTTCCCAGCATGGACAGTTCCGTCAGCCGCCCGAAATGAATCCGGTCAAAATGAAAATCCCCCTGCATGGCGGCGCAATCCGAAACACTGTCTTTGCACGGACCATAAACGAAATTCAAATCCCCGGACAAAGCAGGCGTTATGCTTGCGGCATGCACCGCAAAATCGGACAAAGTTCCGTCAAACCGAATCTTATCAAAATCAAGCGCCGACAAATTATACAAGGGAGACGGAACGGGAATATTCCTGCCGAACCAAGGCAAATATACCGAAGCCAGGTCCTCCGGCCCGAAATGCGCCTTGGTAAGCTCGATGTTGAATACCGTGTTCCAGACATCCGGCAAACCGGCAGACTTGAAATCTCCCTTGCAAACGCTTTTTTCGCCCCATTCAAAATACAGGTCCCGCCCTTCCAGCTGCGCCACCGTATTGGTCACCACCCCGCTGCACTTCACCGTATTGGTAATCCCCCGCAAAACTTCGTTAAAATAGGCAAGGTCGATGAAACTGACCACCGAGGGTCCCAATTCATAATACTGCTGCATCCGGGTGGTAAAATATTTCCAGTCGTGCTGATTCGGCACCCAGTTGTATTCCAGCTTCACCAAATCCACACTGCTCCTCTGCAAGTCAAAATGACAATTCGTAATCAACAGATTATCCGTACCCGCCTGCACATTTCCCGACATATTCTTCAATACCAACCCCGATTTTTCCACAAAGCCCAAACCGGAAACATCCATCCTTATCGGACTGCCAGCAAAATCAATTCCCGTAATATCAAAATTCAGGTTCCGGCAATCGACATCCGTCCAATTCACACCATACACCACCGGCTTGTAAATCTCCTCCTGATAGATAAAACGGGAATCCCGGAAACTTATTTTCTGCAGCCCGACCCACCATTCATCCTGGCCGTACCCGGCGGACGACCGGGAGAACTCCGGCGGAACAACCGGACGACTCAAGGAATCCAGCAATATCTCGATATTGGTCTTATTGGTGCCGTCCTGCACCCAAAGACGAACATCCGCCTCCTCCAAAACAATTTCCCGGATATGGAAACTGCGTTTCAACAAATTGAACGAATCCGTTTCCACCCGCAAATCCTTGCAATACAACAACGTGTCATTCCGGAAATCACGAATCAGCACATCGTTCAGCACCAACGAACGAACCGGACGGAAATCCACTCCGCCGACCTGCATCTTCACCCCCATCGTCGCCTCGACATAGCGGGTGACATAACCGACAAGAGAAGTCTGGACATAAGGCGACTGCAACAGGAGATAAAATCCTGCCCCAAGCAACAAGAAAACAGTTGCAACACGTAGCAATATCCGCAGAAGTTTTTTTATGTCCGCCGTTATTTTTAGTTTGCTCACAAAAATATTAATATTGCATCAGAATTGAAAACATTCAAAGCCGAAAGTTCTCCATTCTTAAGTGTTAATTTTTAGCTTTTTGGTTCTAACTTTTAGTTTATGCCATGACTGTAATTTTAGGAATAGAATCCTCTTGTGACGACACCTCCGCCGCCATATTAAAAGACGGGGTCGTATTGTCCAACATCATCGCCAGTCAAAAGGTCCACGAAGCCTACGGCGGAGTCGTGCCGGAACTGGCTTCCCGGGCACACCAGCAGAACATCATTCCGGTGGTTTCCGAAGCCATCAAGAAAGCCGGACTGACCATTCAGGACATCGATGCGGTGGCTTTCACACGAGGCCCCGGACTGTTGGGTTCGTTACTGGTCGGCACCTCTTTCGCCAAGGGATTCGCCATCGCTAATCACCTTCCGATGGTAGAGGTCAACCACTTGCAAGCTCACATTCTGGCAAACTTCATCAAAGAACCGGGAGTTGAAAGCCGGCATCCCTCTTTTCCGTTCCTGACCCTGCTGGTGTCCGGAGGAAATTCCCAACTGATTATCGTCAGGGATTACCTCGACATGGAAATGATTGGACAGACCATAGACGACGCCGCCGGCGAAGCATTCGACAAATGCGCCAAAGTCATGGGACTGCCCTACCCGGGCGGACCGGTCATCGACCGCCTGGCCAAAGAAGGCAATCCGGAACGCTTCACTTTCAACAAACCCCAGATTCCAGGATTGGATTACAGTTTCAGCGGACTGAAAACCTCATTTTTGTATTTCCTGCGGGACGAATTGAAAAAGAATCCCGATTTCATACAGGAGAACCTGAACGACCTGTGCGCTTCCCTGCAAAAAACAGTCATCGACATCCTGATGTCCAAGCTCAAAAAGGCGGCGAAACAGACCGGCATCAAACAGATTGCCATCGGTGGCGGCGTTTCGGCAAACTCAGCGCTCCAGAAAGCCGTACACGACGAAGCCGAACGCTCCGGCTGGGAAGTCTTCATCCCGCGTCTGGGATTTTCACTGGACAACGCCGGCATGGTGGCGGTCACCGGCTACTACAAGTACCTGGCAGGACAGTTCATCGGACTGGATGCGCCCCCTTATGCGCGGACTACGCTCGGATAAATACGCATACATTCAACCAAAACAACCTGCCATGAAACTACTGGTAACCTACAACATTCCCCGTGAACCCTTCCAGGGATTGCCCGAAGACTGGGAAATCACCTTCCCGGAAGGCGAAGCCATGAGCAAAGAGGAAATCATCCGCCTGCTCCCGGAATACGACATCATGCTCTCCATTTTTCATGCCCCGATTGACCGGGAGATACTGGACGCCGGGAAAAGACTGAAGCTCATCAGCAATTACGGCGTAGGTTACAACAACATTGACATTGAATACGCCCGTCAAAAAGGCATTGCGGTAACCAATACCCCGCAATCCGTCAACAATCCGACAGCAGAATTGACACTGGCACTGATGCTGAGTGCGGCACGCCGGGTAGCGGAGTGCAACCACAGAATCCGTACAGAGAAAGAAACCATGTGGGGGACCATGCGCAATCTGGGATTCAGCCTGGAAAACAAGACGTTGGGCATCATCGGCATGGGCAACATCGGGAAAAACGTGGCACGCAAGGCGGAAGCCTTCGGTATGCAAGTCCTCTACCACAACGACCGAACCGAAGTGCCCGGCTATCAGCGGGTAAATCTCGAGACCCTGTTACGGCAAGCCGATTTCATCAGCCTGCATACCCCCCTGACCCCTCAAACCCGCCATCTGATCGGGGAACACGAATTGTCCCTGATGAAACCGACCGCCATCTTAATCAATACGGCACGCGGAGCCGTCATTGACGAAAAAGCCCTGGCATCGGCACTCGCCCGCCACCAAATCGCCGGCGCGGCACTGGATGTCTTCGAGGACGAGCCCCACGTGACGGAAGCCCTTTACTCGCTGGACAATGTCGTGCTCACCCCTCACATCGGCACCGGCACCATTGACGCCCGAATCGCCATGGGGCGGGAAGCACTCGACAACATCCGCCATTTTTTACAAGGCACGCCCACGAATGTGGTGAACGGATAAAAAATCTCACCTCTTCCACCGGTAACGTTTCGCAATATGAAGCACGGAAAGCACAAGCAATGCGATTCCTGCTTTGTAGTGCCACAAGCCGAGTTCGGAATTCGCACCGTATATGCCCAACAGGGCTATGCCGGAAAGAGCCACAAACAGAAACACCAGTGACAAAAGAAGGGTAAAACGACTCTTTTTCCCGATGCCTTTCCGGAAACTTTTATACCACGCCCAACGGCTCTTGACGTGCGAAATCACTACAACGAGAAACAACAGGCTGGCTATCGTATGGAGAACCGCCCACACGTGCCACTCCGCCACGCCGGCAGCATGTCCGGCAATATGAAATCCGATGCCGGTAATTCCCGACATCGCAAAAATCAAGGGCAACCACCTTTGCAACCGATATGACGCTTTCATCTCCCCCCTATTTAAAAGATTTTCATTATATCGGATAAAGGTAAGGAATTTCCACACTTGCACCAAACCGCTATCTGACGAATTTTATCCGTCCCTCTTTCCGTGGCTTCGCGATACCCGTTTCACCGTCCGGATACCCCAGGCAGAGGCATACGTGCGCTCTATAATGCTCCTCGATACCGGCTTCCCGCATCAACTTGCGCCCCAATTCACTGGCGAATGTTTCTTCGGCACGGCTGACGTAGCAACTGCCTATTCCCAGCGACCACGCCGCCAGTGTCATATTCACGGCAACCGATGTGCAGTCGTTCACGCCATACAGCCACGAGGAGGGCGCAAATAGCGTAACAACGGTGGGCGCACCGTAAAAACCGCTCCGGATAGCATCGTCATCGGCAATGCTCTTTTGTGCCTGCGAAACAAAATGAATGCCGTCGGAATTTGCCTGTCCGAAAGCCGCCCGATTGATGCGTCCAAGTTGTTCATTTATCTCTTTGTCCTGACAGACCAGCATCACGGGCAACTGACGACCTCCGGCGGTGGAGGCGTACAAGCCCGCTTGCAATATCCATTGCAATTCTTCTTCTGCAATCTGTTTCTCTTTGTAATGCCGGATGGTTCTCCTTTCCAGCAAATTGCGTATTACCTCATTCATTTTTTGTAGCTTATAGTTCTTTCCAGCATTGCGGATCCGCCGCATAGAAATCGTGCGTGTAGCCGTATGCCACGGCAGGGCATCCTCGACAGAAACGCAACAGCTCGCAACGGGCGCATTTCTCAAACTTGTCGAATTGCCGGTAGGCATTCATCTTTTCCCCGTTGTAGAGGTGATGTATCGGTTCGCGAAACAGATTGCCCAGCGGACTTTCAAACCGCCGACAAGCCATAACGTCGCCTGTCGGCAGAATGGTCATGTGGCAATCCCCGCAATGACAACCGTCATAAATGGTATCCGCGTCTGCCGCGGCAGGTATTTCAAACAATCCCTTTTCATAGAGGAACAGCGTCCAAAGGTGGTCTTTCAGATTGAACGTCGTGCCACACTCCTTGTATTGCTCGAACTTCTGCCAGATACGTCCCAGAAAATCCCGGTACTCCAACGGTTCGATATGGGTGCTTTTTTCAAAAGAAGTGGGACAATACCGCCCGAAAGCGAAAATATCGACCTTGTGCGCCACCACCAGATCGATGATGTCCGGAATCTCACGGATATTCGTGCCCGATACGGTGGTCATAACAGCGCAACGGATGCCGGCATTTCGGATGACAGCTATCTTTTCAATGGTCGTATCAAATGATCCGGGCTTGCGAATGGCATCGTGCGTATTCCGCAGTCCGTCAATGGAAAGCTGGTATTTGTCGCAACCGTATTCTTTCAGACTGGCACACACCTCGTCCGTCAGATGAAACGGATTGCCCAATATCGTGAAAGGAATACCCCGTTCCCGAAGCAATGCAAGAATATCCCAGAAACGGCGGTGCAGAACCGGGTCGCCACCCGTAATATAGAAATAGGGCAGACGATTCATACGGCGACACATTTCCACACAGTCCGTCACCACTTGCCGGGCTTTCGGGAAAGACATCTCCACCAGTTTGGGATGCCCTTCCGAAAAGATGTAACAATGCTCGCAACGCTGGTCGCAACTGTCGGTAATGTGCCACTGAAAAGCGAAGTATTCCATAATTTCCAATAATCTTGTAAATCGTATGAGGAGTGAATCGGAAGCTGCGCCGCAAATTGATGCCACGACGCAGCCTCGATTTCAGTGAAACAACGGATTACTTGTCGCCAGCACCGCAAGCCGAGCCGCAAGCGGCAGGTTTGGGTTCGGGTTTGGTACCTCCGTCGCCTGCGCCACAGGCAGAACCGCAAGCTCCGCTCGGAGCTGCCGTTTCATCTTTTGCACAAAGATAGCTCTGTGCACTTCTCTTGGCGGACTAAACTCCGCTGGCAGATGTTCTCTTCATACTTGTTGTTTTTTAGTGAATATTGCAAGGAAAAAGCGTCCGAATTAGACAACTTTATCCCTTTTTGATACAAATTTATATCATACGACATTATAGTACAACAAGTTACATTTTAGGCTTATAGTAACCTTTTTCTCGCTTTTGCAGAGAACCAACGTGTTCGGGAAATGTTAAAAATAATAAATAACGGGTGGACGGAGTTTGCGGAATTTTATTACTAATTTTGCCATAGAAAGTCATTTAATTTGCAAGTAATGCTGAGAAAAGAAGAGCGCAACTCGATTATCGAAATTTGTCCCGTCCGCAACGTAATCGCCCGTTTCGGCAACAAATGGGCATTGTTGGTCGTACTGGTTTTAAGCGAACACGAGAAAGTCCGTTTCAACGAGTTATGCCGATTGATTCCCGATGTATCGTCACGTGTCCTGTCCGGCACGTTGAAGACCCTGGAAGCGGATGCGCTCGTTTCCCGCAAAGTCTATCCCGTCGTGCCGCCGAAAGTGGAATATCAACTGACCGACATGGGGCGTTCCTTGGTTCCACTTATCGCCCAACTGACCGAATGGGCACAAACCAACATCAAAAAGATTGTGGAACACCGGAAAGAATTTGAAGCAGGAGACAAAGAAAACCGGATATGATTACCGCCCCTTCCTCCATAAAAAAGTCAGCAAGCGATGTACTTGCTGACTTAAAAAAATGATACTACTATCATTCGCTTATTTCTCCTGACAATACAACTCTATTTTTTCTTTTAGCGGTTGTAATTCTGTTTGTATGGAAGCCCAAACAATTTCATCCCTGATTTGATAGTAACCATGTACCAATACATGACGCATACCAATAACAGCATTCCAGTCTACATCGGGATGCTTTTCTCTGAAATCTTTAGTAAGCAGATAGGCGGCTTCCCCTATTATTTCCAAATTTTTAATTACAGCAAAACGAAGAATCTTATTTGATTTGTATTCCTGAAAGTAGTTTCTTGGGTAAACTCAAAGAGATTATCTATTGCTTCCAATATATGCAATAATCTTGTTTTATCCTTTGGTTTCTCTCTCATAAATCAAAATTTTATCCCGTTCCGCAGAATCTTTTGCAAAATCTTTCAATTGTCCTTCTTCCACCAAATCAATTCTTATATGCAACAACTCTTGTAAAGCATTAGCAATGCTTACATATTTGAAAAGTGTGATATTGGCATCCTTTATGAAACGCACTAAAATATCCATATCACTATCTTTTGTTTCCTCTCCACGTGAATAGGAACCAAATATCCACGCTTTTTCAATAGGCTGAATACTGAAAAAGTCTTGTAACTTATGGATAATAGCTTGTTTCATCGCATTCTGTTTTTGCAAATATAAGAATAATTCAACACATAAAAAATCAGCAAGCAACGACATCCAGTTTAACTCTCGGTTTAACTTCCCCCTCTAAAAAGGGACGTCCCGGTTGACGTCCCCCCCGAATTTCGCCAAAATACGAAAAACAAAAAAGGTAGTCACTTTCGTAACTACCTCATTCAGAGAGCGGAAAACGGGACTCAAACCCGCGACCCCCAGCTTGGAAGGCTAGTGCTCTATCGACTGAGCTATTTCCGCAAAC
>CAYNXE010000012.1:5501-22334 GCA_964400995.1 uncultured Odoribacter sp. | reverse complement strand
ACTTTCCGGCACGAAGAAAGAGGACCCGCAACTCACGCTGCTTTTCGACGAAGAGTCCACAGAAGACAACGACGCCACAGAAAAGACGGACATCATCTTCCAGTTGCGCGAAAAACTTCAAGCCGATTTGCAACAGACCGGCCTGCTCCCCCTTTACAACGACATCGAAATGCCACTAGTGTTCGTGCTGGCGGACATGGAATACGAAGGGGTCAGCATCGACCGTGACGAGCTAAAACGGATTTCCGCCGAATTGAAAGCCCGGACCGACGTCATTGAAAAAGAAATCTACGCCTTAGCGAACCAGGAGTTCAACATCAGTTCGCCAAAACAACTGGGGGAGATTCTCTTCGACAAATTGAACATCGACAGCAACCACAAGAAAACCAAATCCGGGCAATACAGCACTTCCGAGCAGGTGCTTGCAAAATTGGAAGACGAACATCCCATTGTCCACAAGATACTGGATTACCGCGGTTTGAAGAAACTACTGTCCACTTACGCCGAAGCGCTCCCGACCTTCGTCGACCCTGCCACCCATAAAATTCATACCCATTTCAACCAGGCGGAAGCGGCGACAGGCAGATTGAGCAGCCTGAATCCCAATTTGCAGAACATCCCCATCCGGACAGAGGAAGGCCGGAAGATTCGCAAGGCTTTTGTTCCCGGTGACAGCGATTACATTTTCTTTTCCGCCGATTATTCCCAGGTGGAACTCCGGCTAATGGCGCACCTCAGCCAGGACACGGAACTGATTCACGCTTTCAATCACGGCATCGACGTACACACGGCAACCGCCTCCAAGATATACCACGTCTCCATAGACGAAGTCACCCCGGAAATGCGCCGGCGGGCAAAAACCGCCAATTTCGGCATCATTTACGGCATTTCCGCCTGGGGACTGGCGGAACGGCTGCACATCAGCCGGAAGGAGGGCAAGGAATTGATTGACGGCTATTTTGAGCTTTATCCGGGCGTCAAGAGATATATGGAAGAGGCAGTGGAAAAAGCCCGGAAAAAAGAGTATGTGGAAACCATCATGGGCAGACGGCGGTATCTGCGCGACATCAATTCCCGAAACGCCGTCGTCCGGGGCATGGCGGAACGGAATGCCATCAATGCGCCCATTCAAGGCTCCGCGGCGGACATCATCAAAATGGCGATGATATGTATCCACCAACGCATCCGGGAAGAGGGATTAAAGTCCAGAATGCTCATTCAGGTGCACGATGAACTGAATTTCAAATGTCATCAATCAGAACAACATTTGTTAAAAGAACTCGTGACCGATTGCATGGAACATGTCGTCCAACTCTCTGTCCCATTGACTGTAAGCACCGGATTCGGATCCAATTGGTATGAAGCGCACTAAATGTATTTTTTGCTTGGTTGTGAGCAGTTTTTTTTATATCATTGCACCCAAATTTCAATCCAAACCATAATGCAAATTGCCGTTAAAAATAGAATCTTGTTCTATGTGTTGCTTTTCGCGCTTTCCCGAACCGCATCAGCCCAAGACCAGGCATTTTCACAGTTTTGGGAGAACCGAAACCACTACAATCCGGCTTTTACGGGATTGAAAGAAGGAACATTGAATGGTTTGTTGACTTATCGAAAACTTTGGCCCAAATTCCCGGGCAATTTTTCCACCATCCACCTTTCCGCGGATATGAAGACGTACAACAGCTACGGATTCGGGCTTTATGTCCTTTCCAGCGATGAAGGCGGCGGATTCATCAAATCCACTCATGCGGGGCTGTCTTATTCCTGGCGCGGCTATTTCAACAAAGAAAGGAATATTTATTTCCAGTTGGGCGTAAAAGGAAGCTACAACGACAAACGGCTGAATTTCAACAAATACGTCTACTCCGGAAATCTCCATGAAATATACGGAAACGTAATCAACGTCTCCACGCCGACCGAAGTCAATGAAAAAACGAACTATTGGGATTTCAGTGTCGGCGCCATGGTCTATATTCCCTGGGAACGCAATTATCGGGAATTCATGGACAATTACATCGGATTCTCCGTCAATCATTTTACCCGTCCCAAGGATAATTTCATCGAAGGCAAAGCCCGGCTGCCGATAAAAATCAGTCTGCAATGGCAAAGCTACCTCCGGACTTCGTTGTACAGCCTCGACAAAAAAAGCAGCCTTTACGCCTGCCCCGGACTGTTGTTTGAAAACAGGGGAGAGAAAATCATGTCGTCCTCTTCCTTCAACAATTTCGTCATCGGAACGGACATCGTTTCAGACCCCTTGTTCTGCGGAATATGGTACAGTTCCCAGTTGCTGAACAGTTCAAACGAAAACTACAAGGCTTTCGTGTTCAAATTGGGCATAAAACTGAATTCTCCGCAGAAAAAAATCGAATACCGCATCACTTATACCTACGACATGTCACTGGGAAATCTGGTGAAAACGACGGAAGGTTCGCATGAAATCAGTCTCAACATCGCATATAAGTTCAATGCCAAATACAAATACAACATTTTTTCCTTCTGACACCGTCGGGACGGCAGAACAGACCGTCTACGGTACAGAAACGAATACCGTTGCATTTGAAACGTGCAGCTCGGATGTCCGCGATTTGCCCTATGTGAGACTCGCCACAAACTCCGACTTGCCAGGCAATCTGCTGTACACGATTATTTTCATGATCCTATTCGCTTTTATCCGGCTCAGGGGCAGAGACCTGTTGTATAACCTGTTCAGCATTCTCGTCAACCGGAAAAAGGCGGAAATCGTTCTGAACGAAGGTATCTCTTCCAACTTGATCTGTTATGTCCTGGCGTTGTGCCTTTCCTTCTCCGCGCTGGCAGGATTCCTCTCTTTCTGCGTCCACGGCAGTTTCCTGACCGTTCATTCGCTTTACTATTTTGCCGGCCTGACTCTCTTTCATTTCCTGCTGCTCATGTTCGTGCACCTGCTGGGCTGGACCTTCAATGCCAAAAATGCCACCCACGAAATGGCGGTCAACATCTGGACTTATCACATCGTCATCGGCTTGCTCCTGTCCCCCTTTGTCCTCTCGCTGTTCTTTGTGAAAAGTTTCGCCGTAATCCCTCTCGCCAAGATAGTTATATTTGGTTTCGGTTTACTGATGATTGTTAAAAATGTCCGTTGGATTGAGATATTATTCATACATAGGGTTTCAATTTTATATATGATTTTGTACCTTTGTACCCTTGAAATCATGCCACTGCTTGTCCTATACAAAGTCGTGTCATAAAAATGGGTCTAATTTAAAACTGTATAGCTTTGAAGATAAAAAAGATACTTGTATCGCAACCCCAGCCCGTTACCGAAAAATCCCCCTATTCCGAACTCGCTGAAAAATACAATTTAAAATTAGAGTTTCGCCCTTTTATCAAAGTCGAAGGAGTAACGGCCAAGGAATTCCGGCAGGACAGAATCAATATCCTGGACCATACCGCCATCATATTTACCAGCCGTACCGCAATCGACCATTTTTTCAGAATCTGCCAGGAATTGCGCATTACCGTACCGGATACGATGAAGTACTTCTGTATTTCAGAGGCAACGGCATTTTATCTGCAAAAGTATATCGTTTACCGGAAAAGAAAGATTTTCTACGGAGACAAGAAAATGGACGACATGACCAAGATTCTGCTGAAGCACAAGACAGAGAACTTCCTGGTCCCGCTTTCGGACATCCACAAGGAAAATATTCCGGGTCTGTTGGACCAATTGCATCTGAAATATACAAAAGCCATTCTGTATAAAACCGTAGCCAGCGATTTGAGCGACATCAAGGATTTGAAAGAATACGACATCGTTGCTTTCTATACTCCTTCCGGAATCAAATCATTGTTTCAGAATTTCCCCGGATTCGTACAGGATACCACCATTATCGCGGCATTCGGTCCGGCAACCGCAATCGCCGTCGAAGAATCCGGCCTACGTTTGGACATCAAGGCTCCGACTCCCCAATGCCCTTCCATGACCATGGCGTTGGAAGAGTTCATCAAACGTTACAACAAAGAAAACAAAACAAAATAAATCCGACAGCCGGAGAGCATGGGAATGTTGACTTTCCTGCCCTCCGGTTTTCTTTCTCCGGCTTTCGATGTATTCACTTGGCAAATCAGAACGCTTATGCAGCAAGAAACTGCTCGATGAACTGCTGGCTTCCAAATGCAGCTTTGTGAAATACCCTTTCCGGATTGTCTTTAAAGAATCTTCCCTGCCCGGCGACTTTCCGGCACGCATCGCCGTCAGCGTCGGCAAGAAAAAATTCAAGCGGGCGGTGAAACGGAACCGGGTGAAACGTCTTGCACGGGAGGCGTTCCGGCTGAACAAAACCGAATTTTACGACCGTATCCCGGCGGGAAAAACCGTTGACATCCTTTTTATCTATCTGGACAACTCCCTCCCTTCCTATCCGAAAACAGAGCATGCCATTAAAAGTTCCATGCAAAAGATACTGACCGCCCTTGATCCAGTTTCATAACTTTTAATGAAATGAAATATTTCAAGCATCTGATCGGCAAGTTGTTGCTTTTGCTCATAAAGTTCTACCAATACGGCATATCTCCCCTCAAGCCTCCCACCTGCCGCTATGTGCCGACCTGTTCGCAATATGCCCTGGAGGCCATCCGCAAATACGGTCCGTTTAAAGGTTTATGGCTGGCTATCAAGAGGTTGCTCCGCTGTCATCCGTGGGGCGGAAGCGGATACGATCCGGTACCCTAAAAAACGCCAAGCTCCGGCGGAATTTGCTAATTTTAAGCCCTTCGCTTTCTATTTTCAATAATATATCGTATTTTCGTTTACTAAAAATCGAAAGGACAATCATAACAAGTAATTTACAGATACATGAAAACGAAAAAAATTTTGCTCATAGCCGTTACGGCAATCGTTGTCACTTGCGGTCTGACCGCCCTGAGGAACGATGACAAAAGCTTTGAAATCAGCAAACACCTGAACATCTACGCCACGCTCTTCCGGGACATCAATATGTTTTACGTCGATGAAACCAATCCGGGAGACCTGGTGACCACCAGCATCAAGTCCATGCTGAAATCCCTTGACCCGTACACGGTTTATTATCCCGAATCGGAAATGGAAGACGTCAAACTGATGACCACCGGAGAATATGCCGGCATCGGCTCGATCATCAGCAAAAAAGGCGACCACATCATCATCCGCGAGCCTTACAGAAACTCTCCGGCAGCGAAAGCGGGACTGCTTCCGGGCGACATCATCCTGGCTATCGACGGCAATTCCACCAAAGGCAAGGACACGGAAGACGTCAGTGCCATGCTGAAAGGACAACCCGGCAAAGAAATCACGATAAAAGTACAACGGGAATACGAAGATAAACCCATTGAAAAAAAGGCAATTCGCGAAAAAATACAAATCCCGAGCGTTCCCTTTTTCGGTCTGGTCAACGACAGTACAGGCTACATCTACCTGACCAGCTTCACGGATAAATCCGCCAACGACGTCCGGACCGCCATCATCGAACTGAAAAACAAAGGAGCCAAAGCCCTGATTCTGGACCTTCGCGGCAATTCGGGAGGTCTGCTGGACCAGGCGGTCGAAATCGTGAACTTCTTCGTTCCCAAAAACTCCAAAGTGGTAAGCACCAAAGGAAAAGTGAAACAATGGGACAAGGAATACAACGCCGAGAAAAATCCCATTGCTCCCGATATGCCTCTTGCGGTGCTGATTGACCGAGCATCGGCATCGGCATCGGAAATCGTATCCGGCGCACTCCAGGACCTCGATAGAGCCGTTCTGGTCGGCGAACGTTCTTTCGGCAAGGGATTAGTCCAAACTGTACGAGATCTCGCTTATAACACCAAATTAAAGGTCACAACGGCGAAATACTACATCCCCAGCGGAAGATGTATTCAGGCTTTGGATTACTCTCACCGCAATCCGGACGGCAGCGTGGGCAAAGTGCCCGACTCCCTGATTACTGAATATGCCACAAAAAACGGCAGGAAAGTGTATGACGGAGGTGGCATCTCCCCGGACGTGAAAATAGAGGCAGACGAGTATGCCAGAATTACAGAAGAACTTGTTTTACAAGACATTACATTTGATTTCGTGAATAACTACGCGCTTCGCCATCCGGAAATACCCGCCATCAAGGATTTCAAAGTGTCGGACGAGATTTACGACCAGTTCAAACAATATCTGAAAGAAAAGAACTTCAGCTATGAAACGGGGTCGCAACAAATGCTGGAGAAACTCATCGAAACGGCAAAAGCCGAAAAATATTTTGACGGCTCAAAAGAGGAAATCGAAAAACTGCAAAAAGAATTCGCCCATTCCATCGACCGGGATATGAATTTATTTAAGGAAGAAATCATGTCTTTCCTGGCAGAACAGTTCATCCAGCGGTATTATTACCAGGAGGGAGTCATCGAATACAAAATGAAGCACGACAAGGAAGTCGCCAAAGCCGTGGAAATACTGGCGGATAGAAATGAATACCAAAAACTGCTGAAATAACCCGCCCGGTTTATCATAAAAACTCCTCTGCCAGAATCTCTTGACAGAGGAGTTTTTCTATATCCACCCCCTAACTTTATAAACTTTCCACTTTACAAACTTTATAAACTCTGAAAATAGGCATAAACGATTTCCGCCCTTTTCCTGCCTACCACTGCCGCCAACTCTTCCACCGACTTGTTTTTCATGTTTTCCACCGTTTTAAATGCCTGCAACAAGGCCGTTTCCGTCGTTTCGCCGATGCCCTTTATTTCAGATAATACACTCTTTATCAATGCCTTCTCTCGTAATTTCCGGTGAAAAGTGATGCCGAAACGGTGAGCTTCGTCCCGGATGTGCATCAAGGTTTTCAGAGCCGTCGAATTTTTAGCCAGCAAATAAGGATCCTTGTCTTCCGGAAAATAAATTTCTTCCATTTGCTTTGCCAGACCCAATATCGGAACTTTCCCGTACAAACCTAATTTTTTCAAGCTGTTTACCGCCGAATGCAACTGCCCCTTGCCACCGTCAATCACAATCAAATCGGGCAATTCCAAGCCCTCGTCCAATACCCTGCCATACCGCCGGAAAATGATTTCTTCCATGGAGGCGAAATCGTCGGCTCCGACCACCGTTTTCACGTGAAACTTCCGGTATTCCCGTTTGGCCGGCTTCCCGTCAATAAACACGACGCAGGAGGCTACCGGATTGGTTCCCTGGATATTGGAGTTGTCAAAACATTCCATCCGATGGGGCAAAGTGGGTAGTTTTAATTCTATCTTAATGGTTTTCAGTATATTAAGCGTAGAATCCTCCTTTTTCAAGCTCCTTTGCCTTTCCCGGTCTATCCTGAAATAGTTTGCATTGCGTTCAGAAAGTTCGAGCAATTGCTTCTTATCGCCTTTTTGAGGAATGACGTATTGCACCCCTTCCAACTGAATATCCGGGTAAAAAGGAACAATGATTTCCCTGGACTGACTATTCACCAGTTGCCGGACCTCCAATATCGCAAAAGACAGCAAAGCTTCCTTTTCCTCCTCTATCTTTTTCTCCAATTCTATCGTATGTACCTGTATAACAGCTCCATGTACGATTCTTAGGTAATTCACGTAAGCATACTTTTCATTCTCGATATAGGAAAATACATCCGTGTCGTTAATGGAGGTCCTGACAATCGTGGATTTTGACTGATAATTGCGCACCGCTTCCAGGGCTTCTTTCATCCCGTTTGCCTCTTCAAACTGTAAATTCTCGGCATACAATTTCATCTTGCGGGACATCACCTCCATAACCAGGGATAAATTTCCCTTCAAGATATTCCGCACCTGAACGATAAATTCGTTGTATTCTTCCTCCTGAATCTTCCCCACGCACGGAGCCAGGCAATTCCCGATATGGTATTCCAGACAGACCCTGAACTTATGGTCGTACACGGCTTTCCGGTTCAAAGCCAGTTGGCAGCTCCGCAATTTAAAAAGCGACTTTATCAAATGAATCAGGATATGGGCGAACTTGCCGGAAGTGTAAGGTCCAAAGTATTCAGAGCCGTCATGAACGTAACGCCTGGTCATGAAAACCCGTGGAAAAGGTTCTTTTTTTATGCAAATCCACGGATAAGTCTTGTCATCTTTTAAAAGGATGTTGTAGCGAGGCTTGTATTTCTTAATCAGGTTATTTTCCAACAAGAGCGCATCCTGCTCACTGTTGACGACAATATAGCGCAAATCCGCTATTTTATCCACCAAAACCCGTGTTTTATTTGATTGATTGCTTTTATTTAGATAGGATAAAACTCTATTCTTTAGATTTTTAGCCTTACCAATATATATAATGGTGCCAGAAGCATCAAAATATTGGTAAACCCCCGGATCATCCGGTAATTTATTCACCTTTTCCCGCAAATGTTCATCGTATAAAGCCATAATTCACTCTGCCAAAATAAAAAACTCTACCTCCCTATTCGGAAAGAAAACGAAAACTGCTGTATTCAAATAAACCTTTTTCTCCTATTTTCAATTCCGGAATCACAATCAAAGCCATAAAAGAAAGCGTCATGAAAGGTGAGTCCAGACAACACCCCATACAGTGCAACTTCTCTATCATCTCATCCCATATCCCGGCAACCTCGATACCGTCCTTGTCTGTCATGATACCGGCAATCGGCAAAGGCAGGAGGGAAACCGTCTCCTCATCCACGACAGACAAGCCACCTTTTTCCGAAATAACGGCATTTATCGCCAAAGTTAATTCCTCATCCGTGCAACCCACGGCGATGATGTTGTGAGAATCGTGTGAAATACTCGTTGCAAATGCGCCTTTTTTCAATCCGATTCCATGAATAAAGGCAATTTGAGGCTGTTCATTCCGATAACGGTTCAAATAAACCACTTTCAACACATCTTTTTCCGTGTCCGATTGAAAATTTAATGCCGATTTTGCCGGAAAAGACTCTTTTGTTGTCACAATTTCTCCGTTTTTGACACCAATACAGAGGTTATTTTGAGATACAGCCTTCCGCAATTCCGATTTTGATATGAAATTTCTTGAAAATCGATTCGGATAAGAGGCAAAAGAAGCCCTTTCAGCGTGAAAAGCCATTCCAACATGGTACTTTTCCTCTCCGGCAATGTAGACAGAGCCTATTTCAAAAGATTTTAAATCTTTGACAACGATAAAGTCAGCCGAATCGTCAACGCGAAGCATGCCCACTGGCAATTGATAATGCAACACCGGATGAATACAAGCGATTTTCAGAACATCGAAAAGATCGAATCCGTCACTTACCGCCCTCTTGACTATTTTGTCAATATGCCCGATATGCAAAATATCTCCCGGATGAGCATCGTCCGTACAAAACATGACCTCATCCGGATGTGAGGCAATCAAGGATTTCAAGGCTTCGTAATTTTTTGCAGCACTTCCTTCCCGGATCAATATCTTCATCCCTGCATTGATTTTTTCCAACGCTTCATCCAAGGAAACACATTCGTGGTCGGTGGAAATTCCTGCCCGTACATATTTCCTTAAATCTTCTCCTGTCAATCCCGGAGCATGTCCATCGACAGGAATGCCATAGCGACAGGCAATGGCCATTTTACGCATCGGTTCCGACTGATTCTGCAAAACTCCCGGAACATTCATCATTTCAGACAATCCGACAAAACGACCGGATTTTGCCAACTCTCCCACATCATCGGACGACAATCGTCCTCCGGGAAAATCATAATCCGTAGCAGGAACACACGAAGGAATCGTGAAAAACATTTTTATTCGTGCCGACCGACTTTCATCGAGCATAAAATAGACACCCTCTTTCCCCAATACATTGGCAATCTCGTGCGGATCATTCACTACAGCAACCGTTCCCTTTGAAATGACAAGTTCTGAAAAATTCATAGGCGTGAGCATAGAACTCTCCACATGAACATGAGCATCTACAAAGCCGGGCAAAATGTATTTGTCATATTGTTTCGAGTTTCGAGTTATCGAAACGATACGACCGTTCTCCACAGAAACCACTCCCGGAAAAATATCCCGATGATGAATATCAACTATATTTCCCTCTATCTGCTTTCTCATCTTATAATATCATTCGCAGGGCAAATTGCATCATGTACTCTTCGCACGTTTTTGAATGTTCCACGTGAAACATTCGCAGAAAAAATCATCATCTCCCCATTAAAATCAAAAGTACATTTATGTCTGCCGGAGATACTCCGCTTATCCGGGAAGCCTGTCCAATTGTTCGCGGTTGAATCTTCGATAATTTTTGGCGAGCTTCAATGGACAAATTAGTCAGCTCCTCATAATTGAATTTTCCGGCAATGACCAAATTCTCCAGCCTGGACAATTTATCGGCCAACATTTTTTCTCGTTCGATGTACCCGGAATATTTCATCGCAATTTCCGCCGCCTCGACAATTTCTTCCCGAATCATATGAGTTGCTATAAAATCTTTCAAAGCAGGAAGAATTTCAAGAAGCTGCCTTAATCCCACCTGGGGTCTCGACAGGACATCACCCAATTTGACCCCCTGTTTCAAAGGAGTGGAATTCAACGACTCCAAAAGTGCATTGACCTCCTCCGGCTTGACACTGTAATTTTGAATGTAATCTATCAGAAAATCCCTTTTCTTTATTTTATCAATATAAATATTATATCTATCTTGATTAACTAATCCTATTTCATATCCTTTCGGTGTCAGGCGATTATCCGCATCATCCTGTCGAAGCAAAATCCTGTATTCTGCCCGGGAAGTAAACATCCGGTAGGGTTCATCCACGCCTTTCGTCACCAAATCGTCAATCAAGACACCAATATAAGCCTCGTCCCGGTTTAAAATAAATTCCTTGCCCTGGTGCAAGGACAGATGGGCATTGATTCCGGCAATCAACCCTTGGGCGGCAGCCTCTTCGTATCCCGTCGTCCCGTTGATTTGTCCGGCAAAGTAAAGACCGTGCACCAGTTTGGTCTCCAGGGTATGATACAACTGCGTAGGCGGGAAATAATCATATTCGATAGCATAGCCGGGACGGAAAATCTTGACGTTCTCAAAGCCCTCTATCAAGCGTAAGCCTTTCAACTGCACCTCCCACGGCAGGGAAGAGGAAAAACCGTTCAGGTAAAATTCCGTCGTCGTCTCTCCCTCCGGCTCCAAAAACAAATGGTGGCAATTCTTGTCCGCAAAAGTATCCAGCTTGGTTTCTATACTGGGACAATACCGCGGACCCACGCTTTGTATCGTACCGTTAAAAAGGGGACTGTCTGCAAAGCCCTCCCGCAACGCTTCATGCACTTTCTCGTTCGTATAAGCCATATAGCAGGGACGATGAATCAAATCATTCACATAATCAAAATGAACGAATGAAAAACGATGAAAATCATTCTCTCCGTCCTGCTCCGTCAGTTTTGAAAAATCAATGCTCCTGCCGTCTATCCTCACCGGGGTTCCGGTCTTCATCCTGCCCGTCTCGAAACCCAGCTCCCGCAGTTGGGCGGTCAACCCGTAAGAAGCAGGTTCGGCAAGCCTTCCGCCAGGAAAACTGACACGGCCGACGTGCATCAATCCATTCAGGAAAGTCCCGTTGGTCAGAATCACCCTGCGAGCATAGAAAACCGCACCGAAGGAAGTTTTGACACCCTTCACCTGCTGTTCCTCCACCACCAGCGAAACAGCATCGTCCTGCCACATATCAAGACCGTCCGTGTGTTCCAGCAAATGCCTCCAGTTGGCGGAAAACTTCATCCGGTCGCATTGGGCACGAGGGCTCCACATAGCAGGTCCTTTGGAAAGATTCAGCATCCGGAACTGGATGGAACTCCGATCCGTCACGATGCCTGTCATCCCTCCCAGCGCATCGATTTCACGAACAATCTGCCCTTTCGCTATACCACCAATCGCCGGATTACAGGACATCTGAGCTATCTTGTTCATATCCAGCGTAATCAAAAGCGTTTTGGAACCCAAATGCGCGGCGGCGGTAGCAGCTTCGCAACCAGCGTGTCCCGCACCTACCACTATGATGTCGTAATCAGGCAAAAGATTCGTCATTTCAAAGCGTTTTAAGAAGCTCTAAGCAAATATTTTCATTTTTACGCATTTCCTTACTATCCTCATCCGTTTTGTCCTTAAAACCGATTAAATGGAGGACAGAATGGCACACGACCCGATGAAATTCATCCCGATAGGACACCTGATATTCTTCCGCATTCGAAGCGACCGTGTCCAGACTGATGAACACGTCGCCGGACAGCACCTCCCCGTTGCAATAATCAAAAGTTATCACGTCCGTATAATAGTCGTGCTTCAGGTATTGCCTGTTCACCGAAAGGATGTATTCATCATCACAGAAAATAAAATTAATCGCTCCCAAAACTTTCCGGTAATGAGCGGCTATCACCCTCAACCATTCGCATATCTCATTTTCAGAAAAAAAAGAAGGATAATCGGTTTTTCCTTCTTTAAAAAATAAAATTTCTTCCATTAATATTCCTTATATGATTCAGCACAAGCAACATAACTCTTTCTACAAATTGAAGACAAGGGTCACCGTCGCTCCGTTGTTTTCAAATATGATTTCATCGGAAAGGGTTTTCATCAAATACAATCCTCTTCCCGCTATCTTGTCAATATTATCGGGCAAAGTAGGGTCCGGAATGTTGGTATAATCAAAGCCTTCGCCTTCGTCCGCCACTGTTACTCTGAAGCGATCGTCCTCCTTCTCGGCAATCACCGTCACCCGCTTGTTCACATCTTGTTTGTTGCCGGAGAGTATGGCATTGTTCACCGCTTCAATGACGGACAAACTGATTTTCCCGAATAATTTGGAAGGCAAAGCGAAACGGGTAGTAAAACTCTCTATGAAATTTTCAATCTTTACGATGTTACCGATTTCCGAGGAAATTGAAATTTCTAATTTATTCATCACCAAGCTTTATATAGTAATTGTTATACATCGTTTTAAAGTAATCATTCAGTTTCAAGCCCGATTTTTGAAAATCAGTCTTTATCAAACCTGATTTTTTCATCAAGTCCAATTTCAAATCTGGACGATCGTACGAAACATCCGAAGCCGACTCGGACCTGCGTTTTTCTTCAAACTCCTCCCGTTGCCTGGATGCCCTTTCGGACATCAACAGCTTGCTATATATCGTGTTGTTTCGGTTAATCAAGTGACCGGACACGGAATAATTTGCCAAATCCCTTATGTTGTCTTCCAATAGCTTATTTATTTCGTTTAACAATTGCCTTTCGGTGTTCGACAGGGAACCCGATTCGGAAATGAAGTCGTTCAGGCTCTTTCTGAACAGTTCATTCTCCCTAATCATATTACTGATTCCTTGCTGCAAAGGTTTACCCTTTTCGCCATTTTTCATTTTGGAAACCAAACTTTCCAACTGTTGTTTCAAGCTATTTTGGAATCGTTTCATCTGACCGTAACCGCCGCCTTGTCCTTTTTCGGAATTGCCTTCTTTGCCTTTGCCGGACTTGGAATCTTTCTTGCTCCCTTCACCACCGCTTCGGGAATCGTCATCCTTGTTTTTCTGCAAAGCTTCACTTAAGGACAAAGCCATATCGTTCAGGTAATTGATGATGTATTGCTGTTCTTTCGACAACTCGCTTCTCCGGTTATCCTGAATATAGCGGGGCAATAAGCCGAATTTGATTTCAATCTCATAAAATTTGTCACTCAACAATGACGCAAGCATCAGATTGGATTTCGCCAACAGGGACAGACTGTCTTTCACGATTTTATACTCCTGACGCTTTAAGTCTTGTTGCCGTCCCAATTCGTTGTATTTCAAGCTCTGGGCTTCGACGTTTGAAAACTGGTTCAACAAATCTTCCTGCGACAGGGAAATGATTAAAATATTCTGGATGATCAACTCGATGTCATTTTGCGGCAGTGACTGGTTCTTGAAATTCTGTTCCTGCTGCTGCTCCATCTCGTCCATCAGTTCATCCATATCCTGCTTGATTTTCTCGGATAGTTTCTGATTGCGCTTGTTTTCGGAGGCCTCATTCTGCTGCTGTTCCAGTTTTTCCGTCAAGGCATCGAATTTCTGTTCCAAGTTCTTCAAATCGTAGGGTTCGGACAAATCGTCGTTCTCTTTCAAAAGGTCCGAATAACTATCCTTTATGTCCTCCGATTCCTTTTTCAACTTGGAAGCCAGTTCCGAAAGCGAATCATTTTGCGCAGAACGATTTTTTGCCTGTTCTTCATATTTCAATTGGTCCAACTTGAGTTTTTCCAGCCGTTTGGAAATCAAATCGTGCCTCTCCTCGATTTGAAAACGTTTCAGCAGTTCGATATTGCGGTCCAGTTCCTCGCTCATCTGGTCGAAAGTCAATTTCATCTTTTCGTCCAAGTCCTTGAATTTGTTTTTGGAGAACTCTTCGGAAAGTTTGGAAAACTCGTTCATCAGTTTTTTCATCTCGTCGTCCATCACCCGGTCCAACAACTCCTGAATCTGTTTCTGTTTGGCCATCAAAACACTGTCCTGTCCCCCAAAAACCTTGTTCAAATCGGATTTCTTCAAATTGTTTTCCTTTACCGTATTCAACAATTTGTCCAACTTTTCCTTTTTTTGAACAATGTCTTTCGACAATTGCTGTTTTTCCCAATTGTCCACATTGTTGTCCAGCATCTTTTTTTGCAACTCCTTTACCCCGGATACAATATCCTGCGCCAATTTTTCCGCCTCGCTCAGCGCCGAATTAACACTCCGGCTCACCTCGACATTATAGTTGAACACGGTATTTAAATCCGGAAGCCGGTACATCTTCCGGTCCGAACGGGTACTTTTCGGTCCGGAAAGGTCATCATTGTCAAAAACTTCAAAATAATAATTGATTTCCGATTCGTCCATACCGGCAAATTCGGCAAAATCGAAACTGAAATAAAATTCCTGGACATTCGCTCCCTTGGAAAAAGAAACCGGAAGCACCGTATTTGTTCCTCCGTTTACGGAATAGTTGAAACGCAATGCCGAAAAACCGTAATCGTCCGTAATCACTCCATAAAAATAACGCACGGAAGCACGCAGGGAGTCCTGCATTTCCGTTACCTGGATGCCGGGATACAAATCCGGAACACAAGTCACCGTGAAATTCAACAAATCTTTTCCCTGTATAAAGCGATTTGAACCCGTCAAAAAGTATTCCCCGGATTCGCGGACGTTCAGATTCAAGACCGCAGAATGGCTCTTGTCGTTCAACGGAACAACGGAAGAACGATTTCCCTTTCTCAAATACAATGAATCCACATCGGCAACAGACAAATCGAAGCGCAAACGGGAACCATACAATACCCTGAAATCCACCATATTCTGCTGAACTTCCGATTTCAATCCCGTATAAGCAGGAGGCGTAACCGTTACCTTATAGGCAGTGATGAGCGGACTGGGAAGTACCTTTATTTTGTAAACATCGCTCTGCTGACCGAGAGCCGTGAAATGGAACTGGAGGTCATTGTTGACTACTTCGAAGTCATAAACAAAAACCGAATCTTCCCGATTCATCAAAAATTCTCCGCCACCGTAATTGATGAATACGCGGTCCACCGAATAACCGTCCGTTTTCAAAGCAAGTTTCAATCTGAGCGATTTGCCGTATTCGACAGTCAAACGGTCATTCAGTAATAAGAAAGACAATTCGTGCCGGGGACGTACCGTCCGGTAATCGGACATATCCCGGTATATCGTGTAAAAACCGGTATGATTCAAAGAAAACAATAACACAATCCCAAGCGTTGCCAACGCATACCGGAACAGTCGTTTATTCGGAAAAACAACCGATAAGCCGTTGGATGCCAAAAAGTGGTATTTTTGGATAAAAGCCGCCTTTTTCAACGACTCATCCCCAGGAATATGTTCTGGATGAAAAGCCAGGTTATATACGGAAAGAAAAACATCGGAAGTAAAGTATTTCGATACCTCTTTCAACAAGAAATCTTTTCTCAAATCAATGCACAAAAGAAACCGGAAGAAAGGGTAAAGAAAGAAAAGAATACCCTCAAGGAAAAGAACAGATAAAAACAGATAAAAATACAGGGTTTTCCAAACCACGGAGAGCTGGAAAAAAGCATTGCAGAAATAATGGAACATCAGAAAAAGCAAAACAGTGACTCCCATTATCGCTATTCCCTTGAAAATACGGTATAACAATAACTTACCTCCGAAAATCCGTAAGGTTTTTGTGAAACTGTTCTTTAAATTCTGATATTCGGAAATCATCGTCTTATTTAGCTAACCAAGGTTCGGGATTCTGTTTTTCAGTATTTTTCCACAACTGGAAAACCAAAACATTGCCATCTTCAGGATCACTCCCTACTTTTCCTATTACATCTTTCGTATTTACCTTGTCTCCCCTTTTCACGGTTACATTGACCACATTCGCATAAATGGTCAAATAATCACCGTGCCGGAGAGCAATAAAATTATTAAAATCCGGACTATAAGCGACTTCCGTAACCACACCTTGAAAAACAGCTCGTACATTGGCATTCTTTGAGGTTGTGATATTGACTCCATCGTTAAACATCGTTACTCTTTTATGAACAGGGTCGGTTTGTAATCCAAATTTCTTGGAAATAAAACCCTGAACTACAGGCCACGGCAGTTTTCCCTTGTTTTTGACAAAATCATCGGAAACCAATTTTTCTTCCGGGGTCAATTTGTATTTGGTGGAAGAAGTACTTCCCGATTTTTTTATCTGATTGCTGATTAACCTGTTCAATTCTTTTGCCAAACGCTGTTGCCGCTGTATTTCGTTCTGCAATTTCTTTTTCAAGTCTTTTTCCCGCTTTCGCAGTTCGGTGATATAGCGGTTTTCTTTCAGCTTCTCGGATTCAAGTTCCTGATTTTTG
>CAYNXE010000012.1:0-5401 GCA_964400995.1 uncultured Odoribacter sp. | reverse complement strand
TTCGGTGATATAGCGGTTTTCTTTCAGCTTCTCGGATTCAAGTTCCTGATTTTTGACATAAATGGTATTCAGCACTGTGCTTTTCTGATTCACCAGGGAAGCCAAATTCCGGTTCTTTGAATTCAGGGAATCATTCACCTGCTGTATCAATTCCAATTGCCGTCCAGAATACTCCTGGAGCTGTTGGAAATATTTAAAACGATTATAAGCCTGGTTGAAATCCGATGAAGAAAAAATAAACATCAGTTTATCCGCCTTGTTTCGTTTTTTCCAACTGCCGTAAACCAATTTGGAATAAAGCTCCAGCATCGCATCCTTTTCCGCCTGCAATTCCCCGATTCGCTTTTCATTCAACTTGATGTCGCTTTGAAGATAACGCACTTCCTGGTTCAAGGAATTCAACAAATTCTTGCTCTGAGCTATTTTCTCCTGCAAAATATTCAGTTTACCGGTAGAAACAGACTTGTCTTTCGCCGCCTCGTTCAGCAGCTTGTTCAAGTAAGTAATCTCCTTTTCCGCCTTTTCTTTCTGTTTTTTGACATCATTGACAGACTGGGCACATACCACTGCACAGGAACACGAAACTATTGAGAATAATATGGTTAATCTTCTGAAAATCATTCTATTCTTTTATATTTCGGTAAAATTTTCAAATTCGACTCCACCGGCACATTGAATTCAATTTTTTGGAATTTCAATTCCAAACTGGTCTCAACGTTTTCCGAAAACAATCCGAAAGTAATCATTTCCGGAAAAGTTTTCCCGGAAAAATCCTTAAAATTCTTATAATTCACGCTTACACCAGTATCTTCTTCCACATCCTCGACAGATATACTCAACGGTCTGAATGATTGAGGGTCTATCAATATCTTCTGCAAAATTAGGATGAAATCCTTATTCTTTCTCCTTTTCTTGTACAACTTCTTTATTTTCCGACTCAAAGCACGCTCTTCAACCGTAGATAATTCATATCCTCCGTCAACCCGATCCAATTTGTATTTTTTATTGGTTGAGCCATAAAGATCCGAATTGAAAAAAGTATTGGTCAGCAGGTTCTGCAAAAATTCATAAGTGACGTGCGCATCGTATTTGTCATAAAAATAGGTATAGTCCGAAAGAAAATATTTCTTATGGTACATATCCACAAACTTGACACTATCCTTGGTCAGCAAGATTCTGGCAACCTCTATGCCCAACGGGGCGGTAACGGAAATTTGCATAAAATTATCCCGCTGTATTTTCAAAGAGGCCTTGAAATTATTGCTTCCCTTGCTGTTTGTCAACGAAATGTCTATTCGTTTAGCAAACAACGTCTGATAATCCAATACGTTGTTTTCAATATTCTTGAACAACTTGTTTTCAGTGATGAGCGGAACCTCCTTTTTCACGGCAATCTGTCTCACCGTCCGGCAGGAAACAA
Organism: uncultured Odoribacter sp.; assembly: GCA_964400995.1. GTDB lineage: Bacteria > Bacteroidota > Bacteroidia > Bacteroidales > Marinifilaceae > Odoribacter. Next base: position 3,981 of record CAYNXE010000012.1, on the reverse strand, counting down.
CTGAAAAACAAATCAATATCAATAATATCCGGTTAATTTTCATTCTACAACAAACTCCATTATTCAGGTAAAACACCGGTTTCTATCTTCTGCTTCAATTCATCCGCGTGGTCCGTGCCTAATTCCAAAGCCTTTTTCCACATCGTCATCGCCTGTTCCTTGTCACCATTGCGGTACAAAATATCCCCGTAATGCTCATACAAGACGCCGGAAGGTTTCTCGGATTTTTCAATCGCCAACTTGATATAAAATTTGGCTTGCGAATAATCTCCGCGTTTATACAATACCCAGGCGTAAGTGTCCAGATAAGTCGGATTATTGGATTCCACCGATACCGCCTTGGAACTCATCTTCTCGGCAAGACTCAAATTTTCATTCCGAAGCGACAGATAATAGGCGTAATTATTCAACACCAATATGTTGTTCGGATTGATTTTCAATACCTCGTCAAACATATTGAAAGCCTCCTGCACACTGTCCAAACTGTAATAACAATCCGCCAAATAAGCGTAAAATTCCGATTTTAAAGCCACTTTGTCATCCGTCAGAGTAACTCCTTTCTGCAAAAAAGGAATCGCTTCTTTGAATTTATCTTGTATCATAAAAGAAATGCCGGCAAAAACGTATGGCAAAGGCTGTTCCGGAAAGTAATTGATTGCCTCGATGCTCCTGGTTCTCAGACAAGCGGTATCCGATAACTCATTGCACAGGAGCAGCAATTCTTCCCATATCAGGTAATTGTTCCGGTCTTTGGAAAGGATATATTCCAATTCTTGTTTTGCCTCGGACAATTTATGGTCCTTTTTCAAAAAATCCGAATGCAAGGCTCTGACTGACAAATCATCGCTATACTTTTGCAACAGCAATTCCATATATGAATCCAATTCGGCATCTGAAACCAAAGTCGTATCAGAATGAAGAATCAGTTTCAAAATGTACTGTATCTTGTATCCGTTTTCAATCCCGTCACTGAGAAGCGCGCGCCTGGTATGCTCATCAGCAGGTTTAAGCTGTTTTTTGCTCCGGTAATAATCTGCCAGGTAAAAATGAACAAATCCGTTTTCAGGATCCGCTTTCAACAAACGATCCAAGATTTGTAATCCTTTTTTATCCTGATTGTAATTGAAATACAATTCAGCCAGCAAACTTAGGTATTCACTTCTGTCCGGGAATTTCCGGATAAGTTTCAACAGCTCGTTAGAAGCCTTTTTGGAATCTTCCAATTTGGTGTACAACTTGATTTTTTCAATGGAAACCGGTTCCGTAATTCCGTATTGCTCCTCGTAACGGTCATAGACATCTATCGCTTTCTGCCATTTTTCAACGGAAGTGTAAAGGTCCGCCTCTATCAAATAAAATTCCTCCCGGTTCGGATATTTGGAAATAATATCGGCATAAATCTGACAGGCTTCTTCAATCATAGATTTTTTTTGAAGAATGTTTGCCAGCAATATTTTATACCACATATTTTCGGGATTACCGGCAACCGCATCACGAGACAAGTACAAAGCTCCGTTCAAATCCTCATTTGCCGCCAGAATGCCGGCTATCTCGAACTTGACGACCGGACTCGACGGCAAGATTTTCAAACAATTGTCAAACCACCCCAAAGCCCCTTGGTAATTGCCCGTAATCTTGTCTTTGACTCCTTCCATAAAAGAATAATCAAATTCCAGCCTGCTTTTTTCATCAAGCTCCTGCGTTGTTTCCACTTTCTTTTTCTTGTCGGCAAAAGCATTGACAACAACAAAAAAGACCAATATTAAGGCAAGCCCTTTTTTCATATTCCTTTATTTTATCCGAATCATTTTTTACCCGTATGGCCGAATCCTCCCGCTCCTCTTTCCGAATCGCTCAATTCTTCCACCTGAACCCATTCGGCTTGTTCTACCTTGTTAATCACCATTTGGCAGATGCGTTCTCCGTCCTCGATGGTAATCACGTTGTTCGACAAATTGACGACAATAACTCCTATTTCACCCCGGTAATCCGCATCCAGTGTCCCCGGACTGTTCAATATTCCCAGTCCTTCGTTCAAAGCCAGACCGCTTCTGGGTCGGATTTGCGCTTCGTAACCTTCCGGCAATTCAATGAATAATCCCGTGGGAATCAAATGTCTTTCCAAAGGTCTCAAAGTGACCACTTCTTCCAAATTTGCACGAATGTCCATACCTGCCGAAGCTTTTGTCTTGTATTCGGGAAGGGGATGCTTAGAGCGATTTACAATTTTTACTTTCATCTGACGATATTCATTTATTTGATTTTAATCCAATCCTCAAACTTACTACTTTTTATTCATCCATAAAAAGCACATTCGTAAAAATAAGCATTAATTTCATACAAAGTTATACAAAGCCTGTTTTTAATAATCATATATTCATTATTATATTTTTATTTTGAAAAAAAGAGATGATGATGATGATGACTTGTTAGTTGTATTTATAAATGTCGGAGTCTTTTCTTGCTTATGTCGATATTAAGAAAAAAGGTATCGTTTTAAACAATGGATTCATTTTTAATATTCTGTTTTTCTATCGTTTATGTGATTTACTAACAATTGTCAGGAATGCCTTCTTTTAAAAAATATCCTGTTCCCGAGCTGCGGATAAGTGTTAGTAATTTGTACAAAGAAATGCGGAAAAATCGTTTTTCTTCGTTTGGTTTTTCGGAGAAAAAAAGAATAGGATGAACTTGTCCGATTATCCAAATAAAGTAATGAAATTCTTTGATTAGTTTTCAACAAACTATTTCACCACTTGTCAACAAAAAAGTCGCTGGTTTCAGCGGCTTTTGCGAGGTATTCGACGTGCTCGCGATGCAATAGGTCAAAGAACACGGTTTGCCAAATTCTCTATCGGTTCGAAATGCGATTTTTCCGGATAATCTTACGCCGGATGGTTCGTAAATCAAAAGCGGGTCAAATAATCCGGTTGGTACTCATATCGGGGAATACCAGGGTCGGCGTGTGTTTTTTGGCTTCTTCGAAATCCATAGAAGCGTAGGAAATGATGATGACGACATCTCCGACAGCGCATTTGCGGGCGGCAGGACCGTTCAGACAAATCACACCTGAATCCCGTTCGCCTTTGATGACATAGGTTTCCAGCCGTTCGCCATTATTGACATTGACGATTTGAACCTTTTCGTTTTCGATGATATTGGCGGCTTCCATCAAAGCGGCATCGATGGTGATGCTTCCGACATACTGGAGGTTGGCTTCAGTGACGGTCACTTTGTGGATTTTTGATTTTACTACTTCTATGAACATAGCATTAAAATACAATGTTGTCAATAAGTCTGATTTTTCCGGCATACACGGCGACGCAGGCTACTTTGGTGCCTGGTTCCGTCCAGTTTTCCGTTATTTTCAACGTGGTATCGTCCACGATTTCCACATATTCGGTTTCCAGAAACGGATTCCGGTTGATTTCATCGGCAATCCATTTTTTCATTTCTTTCACCTCCATTTCCGGTACGAGCGTCCGGGCTTTTTTCAATGTGGCGTAGATATGAGGAGCATTTTTCTTGTGTTCTTCGTCCAGCAATGTATTCCGGGAACTCTTGGCAAGTCCGCTTTCTTCCCGGACAATCGGACAAGGGATGATTTCGATGTCGTATTTCAACTGCTTTACCATATATTTGATAATGGCTACCTGTTGAAAATCTTTCATACCGAAAAACGCCTTGTCGGGGGAAACGATGTCGAACAGGCGACTGACTACCTGTCCCACTCCGTTGAAATGTCCGGGACGTTTGGCGCCCTCCATAACGCTTTCCAGATAACCGAAATCGAATTTCCGGGTGTCGGGTTCGGGATAGATTTCCTCTACCGACGGGGCAAAAACGAGGTCGCAATCCACCGTTTCCAATAACCGGATATCCTGCTCCAGGGTACGGGGGTACCTTTTCAGGTCCTCGGGGTCATTGAATTGAGTGGGATTGACAAATATGCTGACTACCGTAATATCGCTGTTTTTCTTG
>CAYNXE010000011.1:0-22559 GCA_964400995.1 uncultured Odoribacter sp. | reverse complement strand
ATCCGGAGGCAACTTGAAATAAGGCAGATAACCCGACTTTTCCGGATACATTTTAGGCTCCGAACCGCCATAAACCAATCCGAATGCTCCGGAATCCTCGGCATAATCCAATGCTATGCCCAAAGCATTCAGCAACGAATCCTGCAACTTGTCCGCAGCAATAAAAGCCCAATTTCCCCGTCCAATCCACTCCAACAGCCGCCTTGCCCCTTCTCCGTTCGTTTTAAAATACGCCGAGACCGAAATATAACCGGTATTCCGCCCCTGCCCTGTTTTTTGAAGTTCTTCATACAGGTCAAGATTAGCAGGAACGATTTCCGCTTCCGGAAACAGATACGGCAAACTTTGGTAAAGAATATAAGTCCCATACGGAATCTTGTCCTTCCTGGAATAAGTCTCACTCCAGTCCACCTCCTTCGACCCTTCGGCCTCATTCCAGGCATATGCGAACGTCAGCAATACCAACAAACAAATTACGATCCATTGCTTGTATTTCATCCTGCCAGCATTTGTTGAAAATCATCGAACTTCCTGCACAGGGATTCATACAACTCCTCATCCACCCGGAAATCCCCGTAACACACACAATCGAATATCCGGACCAATTCCCCGAACCGCTCTCTAAGCCCTTCCTGGGGCATCTCCTGCAAATAAGCCGCATTGGACCGATGTGCATCCCAGCGGATGAACTCTTTCTGCTCCAGCAATCCCAAGATATACCAAAAATGAATCCGAACCGCCAGCATATAATCCCGCCCATCCAACGCCTGTTTCAACAAGACAGGATAGGAAACCTCGTCCACCTGCTCCGCCTCTATCCCGAAACTCCGGTCAAAATCAGGTCTTTTTCCCTCAGCCGCATGCCGGTATCTGTTGCGTATCAACCAATAGATCAAAAAGACCAAGACCGCCAGCGCCACGACTTTCAGAAAAATTTTAATCCATTCTTCGTTTTCGGAATATAACCAGGGGAAATGCCTCCGGAACCATCGTTCCAAAGCCTCCTGCCATTCGGTATCCGGCGCCTTATAGGTATAATCAAACGCCCGGTCCTTCCGGAAACGTGCCAAAAACTGTTCATCCGGCTGACGCAACTGAAAACCGTCCTGCGCCTTGTCCTGCGGAAGCATGGCAAACGCAACCTGCATACAAAGCAGGAAAACAACAATCCCTATGTATTTACAACTTTTCCTCACCGCTTTCTGCCTGTTCTTCCGCACCGATTTGTTCAATCTTATTCAGCAAAACATTGTGTTCCTTTCCTTCCACCCGGCTGAAAAAACGAATGCCGATAGCCACCACCAAACCACCGCTCACTAAATAGTTCCCGAGTTTGGCAATGGCACCTGCCAGCGTCAATTCAAACCAACCCGGTGCCTGCCCGGTAAAAAACATCCCGACATAGACACCGGCGTAAGGCAGACTGAAAATATAGCCCAGCGTCGAAAAAACCAAGGAACACAAGATGATATACCCGAACGTTCCCCACCATTGTCCCCGGCACAAATCGGAAGAAGCGGAGAAAGAAGCGGACAGATTTTTGTCCTGCACCACCAGGAAATAGGGCGCAAAGACAAAAAGAACGGACATATAAATCCCCGGCAAAATCAAGCAAACAAATCCCACGAAAAACATTAAAAAATAAACGATGTCCAACCCCAGGAAACGCCCCAGATAATGCCGCATCAACTTCAACACCTCCTGCCATGAAATATTCACCTTTTCCTGAATCGGATATTTCTCGAAATACAAACGCAGGTAGGACAACATGAACAATTGCAACCAAAGAAACGCCGAAGCGGACAGCACATAATTAATCAGCAACGAAATCCAGCCCAGGTCGGTGACAAACATATTCCCGGCAACAAGACTCTTCAACAGAAAACTCTGCATGAACAATTCCACGAAAATAAGCGGCAATACGATGACGGCAAAAGCGGTCATCAGTGACTTGAACTCCTGTTTGATAAACTGAAAAGCAACCGTCAATTCGTCACTAAAATTCCTTTTCTCCGATAAATTAATTCCTTTTGTCTGCATAAGCACATTTTATTCAAAGTTCGACAAGACCGGAGTTTCGGCAGACTCCGTTTTCAAATCCCGATTCCGCGCCAGATACCCGGGATAAACCACGAAATACCCGATGACACCGACAATGGAAACAAGCATCGCAATCAAACCGACCACAGGCATGGTATCCGCATAACGGGTAATAAAACCCTCTATCCAGCCGGCAAGGATAAAAAAGGGTATCAGTCCGACAAGAATCTTTATCCCCTGCAAGGCGCCGATACGAAAGGACTGCAAACGGGGATAAGTCCCCGGAAAAAGGAAGCTGTTTCCCAGAACCAATCCGGCACCTCCGGCAATGACAATCGACGTTATCTCAAAAGTCCCGTGCGCCCAAATCGACAAGGCGGAGTGCAACAACAAACCCTTCTGGTAAAAAAAGTATTGAAAAGCTCCCACCATGATACCGTTCTGAAACAACACCCTTAGCGTACCGGCAGAAAAAAGCAAGCCCCAGGCAAAAGCGATGAAAGCAACTTCGATGTTATTGTACGTAATGCTCAAAAACATATTCAAAGCATTTCGCCCGTCATATACTTTCATCGGCGTACCTGCCGCAATATTCTCCAACGTCATGTTCACATAGCTATCGCCGAGGATAAGCCGGACAAACGAATCCTCCCGGGCTGCCGAAAAAACGCCCACCAATACGGAGAGCAGAAAGAAAGCCAAGGCAAACCGCAGGGTTTTCCGTTTCTCAAACAACAAAAGCGGGAAATCAGCCACCCAAAATGTCCACCATTTTTTCGTGTGCGGCACACGTCCGACGTTGATGTCGGTCAGATAGCTTGCCACCAGGCGATTCAGGTACCTTTCCACATCGCTTCCCGGATAAAAAGTACGGGCATAAGCCAAGTCGTCCGACAATTCGACAAAATTGGCAGCCAGCCGGTCGGCATCCAAACGCCGTCCCTGCTCCATCTGCGCCCATTTCTCCTTGTTCGTAGAAATAAATTTAGCCTCTTTCATGAAATCGGGTTTCGCACACCGGGCATCCGCCACTTGAAATCCTGCATTGTCCCAGCCTCTATAATCCGGGTTAAAATTATATTTTTTATTTAAAAAAATATATGTTTGCAGAAAAAACAACGAATATTCATGCTCATCTCCATCAATACCGCCCAAAACGTCAACATAGACTGCAAATTGGCAGGACTGACCCACCGCATCGGTGCCACCCTTATCGACCTGGCATTCAGAGGGGGAATTATTTTATTAGTCATTTACTTGCTCAGTAATATATCGGTTAACCTGTTTCAAACCATTATCATTTACATCGTCGTCATTTTCACCAGTTGTTACCACCTGATTTTCGAATACCTGCTCAATGGCAAAAGTCCGGGAAAAATGATATGCCGGATAAGGGTAGTCCGGATAGACGGGCAAAAACTCTCCTTTTGGGATTGCCTGCTCCGCTGGTCATTGCGTCTCATCGACACCACTGCCATGGGCATTGTCGCCATAAGCAGCATCGTCGTCAGTTCGCGGATGCAACGGCTGGGCGACCTGGCGGCAGAAACCGTCGTCATTCTCGAAAAGAACGGGGTGCCGCTCCGGGAAATCTCGTTATACGATACGCCGGACGACTATCAAGTCGTATTTCCCCAGGTGAGCATGCTGACAGACAAGGACATTGCGATTATCAAGGAGGTCATGCACGAAGTAAAACAGCATCGGGAATTCCAGTTGCTCGTTCCCTTGGCATCGCGCGTGCGGACATTGACAGGCATCCAAACCCGCATGGACAACCTCGCCTTTATGCAAACCGTATTGAAAGATTACGTCCATCTCACCAAAAAATAGACGCCACAATTAGTTTCAATCATCAGAAAAATTATATAATTTCGCACACCCGTTCAACAAAGGGTGTGTGTAACTTTAATTTTTAATCTTAACATTTACAATTATGATTGGCTTTATTTACTTGGTATTCATCGTATGTACCATTGCAGGTTACTGGAAAACATTTGAAAAAGCCGGACAGCCAGGCTGGGGATGTATTATTCCTGTTTACAACATCTACCTGATGACCAAAATCGCCCAAAAACCGGCATGGTGGACTATCATGTGCTTTATTCCGGTGGTGAACTTCGTTTTCATAATCATGCTGCTCTCCGCCATAGCACAAAGATTCGGGAAAGGCATAGGATTTTTTATCGGTATGCTTTTGTTACCGTTCATCTTCATCCCGATGTTGGGATTCGGAGATGCTACCTACCAGGCAGCTCCCCAAGCTGAATAAACAAGCATCTGATGCACATAAACGCCCCTCGAAAACAGCGATAAATTTTCGAGGGGCGTTGCTTTTTATCCTGCACGCATACAAGGTGTTGAATGATAGCCGATTTTCAAAGAATCCCCGAAAATTTGTCTTGGTGCTTTAATCCGTTTTTTCTATATTTGCAACCTCAAATAAAATATTAATCGAAAAAATTACAAATAGATGGCAACAACAGCAGACTTCCGCAACGGGTTGTGTATCGTATTCAAAGACGATTTATATACAATCGTACAGTTCCAACACGTAAAACCGGGAAAAGGTCCGGCTTTCGTAAGAACTAAACTGAGAAACGTGAAAACCGGTCGTATTCTGGAAAACACCTTCACTTCAGGTATCAAAATCGACACGGCACGCATCGAAAGACGCCCTTATCAGTTCCTCTACAAGGAAGGTGAAGACTATGTGATGATGCACACCGAGACTTTCGAGCAGATAAACATCTCTGCCGACTTGATCAACGCCCCGCAATTCCTGAAAGAAGGAGACGCCGTAGAAATGGTGGTACATGCGGACACGGAAACCCCGCTGTACGTGGAACTGATGCCGAGCGTCGTGCTGGAGGTGACTTACACCGAACCGGGTCTGAAAGGCGATACGGCTTCTTCTACCGCCCTGAAACCGGCAGAAGTGGAAACCGGTGCCAAGGTGATGGTACCCCTGTTCGTGGAAACCGGCGAGAAAATCCGCATTTCCACCGCAGATGGTTCATACGTGGAAAGAGTTCGATAAACCGACCTCATACTGAAGAAACAAGGGGCTGTTCAGACAACCCCTTGTTTTTTTTATTCCGACAGCCCGACCACCCAGGAAATTCAAGGCAAACGAAAAGACCTGCAAGTCGTTCAAGGCTATCTCCCGATTAGTTCCGCCTAAAATGACATCCCAAAGACCATTGATTATTTTATGTATAATTTTGACAAAATATAGTGTAAATTAAAATACAAACATTACATTTGTCAAATTAGAGGTTTTCTACCAAGAACTTTCATGAAAAGAAAAGTTCACATATACAAAATAATTTGGGCAATGACGCTTATTGCTCCAATGTCGCTTTTCGGACAGTCCATGCCTGAAACGGCGTTCTACTGGGAAAACCCGTACTATGTCAATCCGGCATCGGTCAATTTCGACTATACGGCTTATTTCACCCTGTCGGGACGGAAGCAATGGAGCGGTTTCAAAGGAAGCCCGACAACCTATTTCGCCACGGGAACTTTCTACGCCGAAGACTACCGGACACAAGGAGGCATCAAACTCCTGAAGGACAAAATCGGATACGTCAACACCTTCGACCTGGCAGTGTCCTACGCCTACACGCTTCCCGTCCACCGCGACAGCTGGGTAAACTTCGGCATCAGCGGCTGCTTCCAGAACCAAAGCATCAACCGGAGCGAAATCTTCCTCGACGACGACAGTGACGACCCCGTCCTGCTGGACGAAAGGCTGAAAGGATTGAAGAAATGGAATGCCGCCATCGGCGTTGAATACACCTACGCCCGGCAAATCAAAATCGGGCTGGCGTGCCAAAACCTGTTTTCCTTCCTTTCGGACAAGAACCAACTCTTTGAAGGCACCAACTTCCTTTACGCCCGCTACCGCACCCGCTATTTGGGGCGTAGCAACGAAATCGGTCGCTACCGCACCCGGTCCATTCCCCGCAGTTACGACATAGAAGCCGGCGTATGCCTCAAGCAATATACGGGCAACTTTCAAGCGGACGCCATGCTGTCCCTGTACATCAACCGGGAAACGCAGGAAGAAAAATTCCAGTTCTCCCTGTTTGGCAGAACCACCAAAGAAATCGGCATACTTGCCGGACTGAAATTGGTATCGGACATCAAATTTCTCTGTACTTACGACTACAACTTCCAGGCGGTACAAAACTATTCGCACGGCACGTTCGAGGTGATGATTTCTTTCCCCATTCACCAGACCAACATCAAAAAATGCCGCTACTTATAAATTTCAGATTTCCACATTGCCGTCAGATTCCTGCCGCAAGGCATCGACAACGATTTTGGCGGCATGCTGTTCCGCCTCTTTTTTGGAAGAGCCTACACCTTTCCCCTTTTCCTCGCCGTTGACGGTGACAGTGCAAAAAAAACGGGTCCGGCGCCCCCTGCCTTCCTCCGTCACCAACTGCACATCCGCCTTGGTTTTCTGCCCCCATTCAATCAACTGGCTTTTGTAATTGGTATCGACAGCCACCAAATCCTTGATGTTAAAGAAATTCGGGAAGATGAATTTTTCGATGAAACACTTGGTACGGACAAACCCCTGGTCCAAATACATGGCACCGATAAAAGCCTCGAACACATCCCCGTAAATGTGCTTGTTGCGGGAAATATCGGACTTCGCCACGACAGCCTTGTCCAGACCGATATGAATGGCAAGGTCGTTGAGCGACTCACGACTGACCACCTTGGAACGGACGCGGGTCAGAAAGCCTTCGTCCTTGTTGGGAAAGAATTTATAAACCAGCTCGGCGACAATCGCCCCCAATATGGCATCGCCCAGGAACTCCAGGCGTTCGTAATTAAGCACCACGCCCTGGGCATTCACCCGGGAAGCGGACTTGTGCAACAAGGCAAGTTTATAAAGCCCCTTGTTGCCGGGGACAAAGCCAAGCTGAGAAATAGACAATCCATAAAACTTTCCGTTTCGATTCAGGAAAAGTTTTATGGATTGAATCATTTGCCTAATCACAACCAAACAAGTTTAGATGTGATTATTTCTTGATTACGACACAAGCATTGTGTCCACCGAAGCCAAAAGTATTGCTGATGGCCACATTCACATTCCTCTTCTGGGGAGCGTTGAACGTAAAGTTCAGTTTCGGATCGAGCTCCGGATCCAGATTATGGAAATTGATTGTCGGAGGAACAATATCATTCTTTACAGCCAGCGTACAAGCAATCGCCTCCACAGCACCGGCGGCACCCAGCAGGTGACCCGTCATTGATTTTGTAGAACTGATGTTCAGCTTGTAAGCATGTTCGCCGAATGCTTTCAGAATAGCCGTCGGTTCGGAGATGTCTCCCAAACCGGTAGATGTACCGTGAACATTGATGTAATCGATGTCTTCAGGTTTCATCCCAGCATCTTCGAGAGCCAACTGCATCACCTCATACGCTCCTTCAGGATTGGGGGCAGTCATGTGATATGCGTCGCAATTGCCTGCACCGCCGGCGACTTCCGCATAGATATGCGCGCCACGGGCAACGGCATGCTCATACTCTTCGAGGACCAAGCTCGCTCCGCCTTCACCAATCACGAATCCATCGCGGTCGGCATCAAAGGGTCTGGAAGCGGTTTTGGGATCATCGTTGCGAGTGGAAAGGGCTTTCATGGAGTTAAAACCACCGACACCGGGAACGGTAACGGCAGCTTCCGAACCGCCTGCAACGATAACATCAGCTTTTCCTAAGCGAATTAAATTCAATGCATCAACAATAGCATGAGCCGATGAAGCACATGCGGATACGGTCGTATAATTCGGACCTTTCAATCCGAACTCTATGGCTATCATAGCACCGCCCATGTTGGCTATCATCTTGGGTATAAAGAAAGGGTTGAAGCGAGGAGTTCCGTCCCCTTTGGAGAATGTATCGCATTCCTCAAAGAAAGTCTGCAACCCACCGATTCCAGCCCCCCAAATTACACCGATCCGCCTTTTGTTTTCCTGTTCCAGATTCAAATCGGAATCCTTAATCGCCTCTCTTGCGGCAATAATGCCGAATTGCGTATAAAGATCCATCTTACGAACCTCTTTCTTGTCGAAATACTCGGTCGGCTCGTAATTCTTCACCTCACAGGCAAACTGCGTGCGGAATTTTGATGCATCGAAACGAGTAATAGGACCGGCGCCACTGACGCCCTTGATTAAGTTGTCCCAAAACTCAGGCACATTATGACCTAAAGGATTGATCGTTCCAAGACCTGTCATTACTACTCGGTTCAAATCCATAAAAATAATATTAAATTACTTTACGTTAGCTTCTACATAAGAGATAGCATCACCTACAGTAACGATTTTTTCTGCCTGGTCGTCCGGAATCGTAATGTTGAATTCTTTTTCCAGTTCCATGATCAACTCAACGGTATCCAGAGAGTCTGCACCCAGATCATTGGTAAAGGTTGCTTCCGGTTTAACTTCTGATGCATCAACACCTAATTTCTCTTCAATAATCCGTTGTACTCTTTCAGTAATGTCAGACATAGCTTAAAATTTTAATTAGACATTCTTTTTAATTTCACTTTACACACAAACAAAGCTTGTGCATATTTACCTAAACTCTGCGGACAAAGGTAGCCTTTATTTTTTTCACTGGAAAATTTTTTGCCAATAATTAAACTTTAATTACCTTTATGGCATTGATTTTTAAATGATTATAGAATGAAAAATTTAGTAATATTTGCTTCTGGTTCAGGTTCTAACGCTGAAAACATCATCCGGTATTTTGCCGAAAAACCGGAGTTCAAGGTGAAAAAAATCTATTGCAACGTCGCCGACGCCTATGTGCTCGAAAGGGCAAAAAAATACCAGGTGCCCGCCGTGGTCTTCAACCGTGAAGAACTCCGGAATCCGGAGGCAATCCTGGCGCAGCTGCAAGCGGAAGCAACGGATTTCATCATCCTGGCAGGCTTTCTGTGGCTGATGCCCGCCTGCATCACCGCTGCCTACCCCAACCGGATTGTCAACATCCACCCGGCACTCCTGCCCGCCTACGGAGGAAAAGGCATGTACGGGCACCATGTTCACGAGGCGGTCATCGCCGCCGGAGAAAAAGAAAGCGGCATCACCATCCACTATGTCAACGACCATTACGATGAAGGAACCATCCTGTTCCAAGCAAAATGCCCGGTGCTTCCGACCGACACCCCGGACGAACTGGCAAGCCGGGTACACGAACTGGAATACCGGTATTTCCCGGAAGTCATCGAAAAAACGATTTTAAAGACGATATGAGTTCGATATGATTTCCAATAAAATCAACCAGCATGTCATACTTTGGCATAGTATGCCGTTAATTTTGCTATGTTTTATTGGTTCTGAATCAAACTCACGTTAAACACGACACGCTCATGAAATTTACCCACTTCCACGTCCATTCCCAATACTCAATCCTCGATGGAGCGGCAAGCATCCCGGGATTGGTCAACAAAGCGATTGCCGACGGCATGCCGGCACTTTCCCTGACCGACCACGGCAACATGTACGGCATCAAACTCTTTTACGACACTTGCCGGAAGAAAGGCATCAAACCGATATTGGGATGCGAAGCATACGTCGCCCGGGTATCCCGGTTCAACAAAGAGAAACCGATAGACCGTTCGGGAGAGCACCTCATCATATTGGCGAAGAACCTGACCGGCTACCGCAATCTGGTAAAACTAAGTTCGGCGGCTTTCACGGAGGGGTATTATTATCGTCCCCGTATCGACAAAGCGTTGCTGGAACAATACCACGAAGGACTGATTATCTCCTCCGCCTGTCTGGGAGGCGAAATCGACCAGAAAATCATGGCGGGCGACCTGGAAGGTGCCGAAAAAGCCGCATTATGGTACAAGGACCTGGTGGGCGAGGACTATTATCTGGAGGTGATGCGCCACCCGACAGACGACCCGAGAATGAAAGAAGAGGTCTATGCCAACCAGCAGCATTGCATCCAGGAAAAAATCAAAATGGGGAAAAAGCTCGGCATTAAACTGATTGCCACGAACGACGTGCATTTCCTCAACGAAGAGGACGCCGAAGCACACGACCTGCTGATTTGCCTGAACACGCGCAAGGACCTCAACGACCCCGACCGGATGCGTTACACCCGGCAGGAATGGTTCAAAACTACGCAGGAGATGATTGACCTCTTCCCGGATTTGCCGGAAGCGATCGAAAACACCCAGGAAATCACCGATAAAATAGAAATGTACGAACTGGACTCGGATCCCCTGATGCCGGTGTTCCCGATTCCCGCAGAACTCGGTACGGAAGAGGAGTACCGGAAAAAGTTTACCGAAGAGGACCTGTTCAATGAATTTACCCGGGACGAAAAAGGCAACATCGTCCTGACGGAAGAGGAGGCGAACAAAAAAATCAAGAAATTAGGAGGCATTGACCGGCTGTACCGTATCAAGCTGGAAGCCGACTACCTGAAAGAACTGACCATGAAGGGTGTAACGAAACGCTACGGCGAGAATCCCTCCCCCGAACTCATGGACCGCATCAATTTCGAACTGCACATCATGAAGACCATGGGTTTCCCGGGCTACTTCCTGATTGTACAAGACTTCATACAAGCCGCCAGGGACATGGGCGTCATCGTCGGTCCGGGGCGTGGCTCGGCAGCCGGAAGCGCTGTCGCCTATTGCCTGGGCATCACGAACATCGACCCCGTGAAGTACGACCTGCTATTTGAACGGTTCCTGAACCCCGACCGTATCTCCCTGCCCGATATCGACGTCGACTTCGATGACGACGGACGGCAAAAAGTATTGGAATGGGTCACGGAAAAATACGGAGCGGACAAAGTGGCGCACATCGTCACGTTCGGCAGTATGGCGGCAAAAATGGCAATCAAGGACGTGGCGCGGGTACTGAAATTGGAATTGGCAGAAGCCAACCGCCTTGCGAAAATGGTGCCGGAAACGCCTAAAATCACCCTTCAAAAGGCATACAAGGAAAATCCCGACCGAGAAAACTTCCTCCAATCCACTAATATCCAAAACCATTCAGTTTGCGGAAACCCTGGAAGGCTCCGTTCGGCAAACCGGCGTGCACGCCTGCGGCATCCTCATTAGCCGGGATCCGCTCACCGACCACATCCCCATCATGCCCACCGAGGGAGAAAGCCTGATGACCACGCAGTACGACGGGCATTTCGTGGAACCAATCGGGCTGATTAAAATGGACTTTCTGGGACTGCGGACGCTTTCCATCATCAAAACCTGCCTGGAAAATATCAAGAAATCCAAGCACATTACGCTGGATGAAAACAAGATACCGCTGGACGATGAAGAGACATTCCAGCTATTCTCCCGGGGCGAAACCACAGGGCTGTTCCAGTTCGAGTCGCCCGGTATGAAAAAGCACCTGCGTGCCTTGCAGCCCAACCGCTTCGAAGATTTGGTTGCCATGAACGCACTGTACCGTCCGGGGCCGATGGAATACATCCCGCAATTCATCAAGCGCAAGCACGGTGAAGAACCGATCGAGTACGACCACCCGATGATGGAACCGTTCCTGAAAGACACCTACGGCATCACGGTATATCAGGAACAGGTGATGCTCCAGTCCCGCGCCCTGGGAAATTTCACCCGAGGCATGTCGGACACGTTGCGCAAGGCCATGGGTAAGAAACAATTGGAAACCATGGCGAAGCTGAAAGACCAGTTCATGGATGGGTGCAAGAACAATCCGGAATTTGTCAAGGGAGCGCAGGAAAACGGCAAAGACGTGGAAACGCTGGTCAATAAAATCTGGGGAGACTGGGAAGCATTCGCCTCCTATGCGTTCAACAAATCGCACTCGGTTTGCTACGCCTACATCGCCTACCAGACCGGTTTCTTGAAAGCCCATTACCCGGCGGAATTCATGGCAGCCAACTTGAGCAACAACCTTTCGGACATTACCAAGGTAACCACCTTCATGGACGAATGCAAGCGAATGGGGTTGAACGTGCTGGCACCGGATGTCAATGAATCGTACAACGACTTCACCGTCAACTCCCACGGCCAAATCCGTTTCGGCATGGCAGCCATTAAAGGGGTCGGAGAAGCCGCCGTCGAAAAAATCATCGAGGAGCGGGAGAAAAACGGTCCTTACAAAGACGTCTACGACTTTTTTGAACGCATCGATTACAGAGCCGTAAACAAGAAGACATTGGAAAACCTAGTTACCGCAGGAGGATTGGACAGCTTCGGCTACCACCGCGCCCAATACCTGAACAAAATAAATGACCCCTACACCGTATTGGACTCCCTGGTGAGCTACGGGCAGAAAAAACAACAGGATGCCATGAATCTGCAAACCACGCTGTTCGGGGAAATGGAAGGCTTCGAGGTTGCCAAACCCGTCATTCCGGATTGCGAACCGTGGAGCGACTTCGAAAAAGCGAAAAAAGAAAAAGAATTAATCGGCATTTACCTGACCTCTCATCCGCTCGACCCTTACAAGCTGGAAATGCAGTTGATCTGCACCCCCGTAGAGGAATTGAACAAGGGCATTGAAAACTTCAAGGGTAGAAAAATCACCATTGCCGGCATCATCACCGCCATGCGAATAGGCAAAACCAAAACCGGCAAGGATTTCTGCATCCTGACCATCGAAGATTTCAACGGAAGCTACGAACAGGCCTTTTTCGGAAATGATTTCGTCAAATGGCATGAAAATTTCCTCTCCGAAAGAGCGGTTTTCATTACAGGAGAAATAGGACCAAAATACGGAAGAGAAGGGAACGAACTGGCTTTCAACATAAAAGACATGGGAATGCTAGAAACCATTACGGAAAATGCCATTCGTTCGATTACTTTGCAGGTGAATGTCGAAAAACTGACCCTGGACATGGTCACGGAAATCCACGACCTGTTCATCACGGACACCAACAGCGAAGCCTATAAAAAAGCCCAGGAAAAAGAGAAAGCGAAAAAGAAAAAAACGGACAAGGAAAGCCAACCGGAAAACGAGGAAGATCCCGATGCTCAAAATGCCATACCGCTGAATTTCATGCTTTACGACAGTCAGCACAACCACGTCAAAATGTTCTCCAGAAGCTGTAAAATCAAAAAGTCCCGTGAACTTTACGAGTATTTCGAGAACAACAGTGATATCATACAAATGAAAATTAATTAAAAAGAGACAACCCGGATGCCGCTTTTCCGATAAAAATGTTGTACTTTAGCAGAGCAAACAGATACATTAATTCTTAAAAGATAAAACTATGGCTATTGCAGTTAATGATTCTAATTTTGAGGAAATTGTTCTGAAATCAGAACAACCCGTATTGGTAGATTTCTGGGCAGAATGGTGCGGACCATGCAAAATGATGCTCCCCGTCGTGGAAGAGATCTCCAAAGAGTTTGAAGGCAAACTTACCGTGGCAAAAGTTGACGTGGACAGCAGCCAGGGTACGGCAGCAAAATTCGGTATCCGGAACATTCCCACGATTCTGTTCTTCAAGGGCGGCGCAGTTGCCGACAAACAAGTAGGCGCAGTGCCCAAAGCCTCTTTGGTTGCCAAAATCGAAAAACTCCTCTAATCGGAGCCATATACCCATGAGGATGTGTCAAAACGCTTGACGCATCCTCATTTCCATATCCGCACTTACCCCATTCGCCCATGAATTCCCTGGAAGACATCGTACAATACGGCCAATTCGACAACCTTGAATTCATCGCCTCCCAGATTGTAGCCGGATTCATTACCGGACTGCACCGGAGTCCCTATCACGGTTTTTCGGTCGAATTTGCAGAACACCGGGTCTACAACACGGGGGAATCGACCAAGCACGTGGATTGGAAATTGTATGCCAGAACAGAAAAATTGTTTGTCAAACAATACGAAGAGGAGACCAACCTCCGCTCTTATCTCGTGCTGGACACCTCTTCTTCCATGTTATTCCCTTACCAGTCGGAACGAGTCTCCAAGCTCCATTTTTCCGTGTATTGCGCGGCTGCCCTCATCCACCTGCTCCGGAAACAGCGGGATGCTTCCGGATTATGCCTGTTCGGGGACAAGATAGAGACACTGACCGATGCCAAATTGAACAGCACGCACATCCAGATGCTGTATGCCCATTTGCAAGGATTGCTGCAAAAAGACGCCATACCGCTCAACAAGCCGACTTCCACGGCAGAAGTCCTGCACCAATTGGCAGACACGATTCACAAACGGTCGCTGGTCGTCATCTTCACGGACATGTTTTCAAACGGCAATCGGGAAGACCTGTTTTCCGCCCTGCAACACTTGAGGTACAACAAACACGAAATCATTCTTTTCCATGTGAAAGACAAACGGATGGAAGAGAACTTTGAATTTTCCAACCGTCCCCACATTTTCGTAGATCTGGAAAGCGGTCGGGAAATCAAATTTTCACCGAATGAAATCCGGGAAACCTACAAACGGCAAATCGCCGATTTTTATCAAGAGTTGAAACTGCGCTGCGGACAATTCCAAATCGACTTCGTCGAAGCCGATATCAACGAAGACTTTCAAAACGTGCTGCTCCCCTATCTGCTCAAACGCTCCAAGTTGTATTGACCAAACATCATTTCTATCTCTTCCTCATCGGGAAACGGACAGGAAATCCGGTCCAACATCCGAATCACGGAGTCACGCACCACCGCGAACCGCGCCATGTTGTCCTCGCTGACCGGCTTTTTAGGCTGGGACTTAATCGTCAACGGATTGATTGGTCTGCCGTTCTCATATACGCGAAAATCCAGATGCGGACCGGTAGCAAGACCGGTGGCACCCACATAACCGATGACCTCTTTTTGCTTGACGACAGAACCCACTTTTATTCCCTTGGCAAAACGGGACAAGTGCATATACACCGTGGTGTAGACGCTGTTGTGCCTCACTTTCAGATAATTGCCGCCACCGTTCGCCTCATACCCTTTGGCAATCACCTTGCCATTGCCAATGGCATACACCGGAGTTCCCGTAGGAGCGGCATAATCCACCCCGTGGTGAGGCCTGTACTTTTTCAGCACCGGATGAAAACGACTGTTTGAGAAACGAGAAGATATACGGAAAAAATCCAAAGGCGCCTTCAAAAATGCCCCTTCCAGGCTGTTTCCTTTCTCATTGTAATAAAGCGTTTCCCCGTCCTGTTCGAAAGGTATCGCATAATACGTACTGTCGCCGTGCCGGAAAGAGGCTCCCAGTACATTGAAATTCAGCAGACGGTTTCCGTCCACATACTCCTGCTCATAGACCACCCGGAATTTGTCCTGTTTCTGTACACCGAAGAAATCAATGGTCCAGCCGAAAATATTGGCAAAGACCACTGCCAACTGAGGGTCCGCATTCTGTTTTTGCATAGCCGTCCACAATGACGACTCCACCTCGCCGCAAACCTCTTTTCTCCGCCACTCCACCGGATTATATCCCCGGCTCACCTGATAATCTCCCCTCAGGTCAAATACGACATAAGATTTAGGATCTTCCTCGTAAACAAAAAAAGCCGTTTCCGGTACACTGTCTTTCGTGGAGAAAACAGCATAAGCCTGACCGCTTTTAATCTTGCGCACGTCAAAAACCGCCCTGGATTTTTCCGTCAACCGGAACACTTCGTTCACGGAAAGACCATGTTTTCCGAGAATCACGGACAAACTCTGGGCAGGCTTTACAATGCCATAGTCCACGTCATAGTCATCAACAGGGATGCCATATTTATAAACGATTTCGTTTACCTCCACCGAATCGGTCACTTCCACTTCGTCCAATGGCTCCGCGTGCCGGTCTTTCGGCATAAAAATCACCACCAGCAAAATCATCCCCAACACGGAGGAAAAAACAATCTGTCTCTTTTTTGTCATACGCCGAACGATTAAAATGCCCCCGGCTCCGAACCGAGCTTCCTTTGTCTGGTTTTCCAGACGGCGAACCAAACGACGGCTGCTGCGACACACAGCAATCCGACACCATAAGATACCGTCTGCGACAAGCCGAAGCCCTCCGGTGCGATGCACAGGTAAGTCGAACATACGCACGTCATAAACAAGGCGGGTATCAAGGTAATCCAATAATTTTTACCGGCAACTGCCAGATACACGGTTATCGCCCACAAAGTGAAAACCGAAAGCGTCTGGTTGGCCCAGGCAAAATACCGCCAAATCCGGTCAAACCCCGCCGCATCTTGCAGACTGTACAACAAAAGCCCGATAGCCGCCAAAAACATAGGAATGCAAATATACAACCGCCGCCGGATGCTCTTCTGTTCCATGTTCATAAAATCCGCCACAATCAGCCGAGCGGACCGGAAGGCCGTATCCCCGGAAGTAATGGGGGCGGCAATGACTCCCAGAATGGCAAGGATTCCGCCAACTGTACCCAGCCAATTCTTGGTAATGGCATCCACAATGACGGAAGCATTGCTTTCCGCCATACCGTTCTCGTGATAAAAACAAGTAGCTGCCGCCGCCCAAATCAAAGCGACAATACCTTCGGTAATCATGGCACCGTAAAACACCGGACGTCCATACGTCTCGCTTTTCATACAACGCGCCATCATCGGGGACTGCGTAGCATGGAAACCCGAAATGGCTCCGCAAGCAATGCTCACAAACATAATCGGAAAAATCGGCAAATTCGCCGCACCAGGATGCGTGTTCTGCATTCCCTCCCACAATTCCGGTAAATCCGGATGATTTACATACAGCATCACCAGAATCCCCGCCGCCATAAACAACAATGCGATGGCAAAAAGCGGGTAAATCTTGCCGATGATTTTATCCACCGGCAGTAAAGTCGCCAAGATATAATAAACAAATACCACGACAATCCAGAAAGTCACGTCCATGTAACCGGGCGTCAACTTTGCCAGCAATCCTGCCGGACCGGCAACAAAGACAGCGCCCACAAGCACCATTAACACGACGGTAAAGGCACGCATGACCTGCTTCGTCGTCATTCCCAGATAACGGCCGATGATTTCCGGCAAACTTTCTCCTCCGTGCCGAATGGACAGCATTCCGGAAAAATAATCATGAACCGCACCCGCCAGCACGCTTCCCAGAACAATCCACAAATAAGAGGCGGTTCCGAACTTTGCCCCCATAATAGCCCCGAAAATAGGTCCCAGACCGGCGATGTTCAGGAACTGAATCATAAAAATCTTCCAGGAAGGCAGCGGCATATAATCCACGCCATCCGCTTTGGTCAACGCCGGAGTCGCCCGCTTCGCATCCGGACCGAATATCCGTTCCACATAACGTCCGTAAACAAAATAACCGACAATCAACGCCAGCAAACAAATGGTAAATGAATACATTTTTTGTCAAATATTTAGCCGTTAAACACCTCGCTTTATTTTTTCCTCCTTTTTTCAGCCGCTTTCCTGCCCTCCTTCTTTTTAGCCTTTTTCGCCCGCTTTTGGATTTCAGCATCCATTTTCCGGGCATTCCGGACATTCTTTCCCTCTGACTTCCGACCTGATTTAACCGCCGGCTCCTTGTATTCCCGCTCCAATTCAAAAGTCAACTGCCTGGTAATCAGATTCGCTTTCACCACCCGAATCGTCACTTGGTCGCCCAACCGATAAATCCGATGATGATACCTGCCGACAATGCAGTAATTCTTCTCGTCATACTCATATACATCGTCATCCAAATCCGCCATAAACACCAGCCCCTCGCATTTCGAATCTTCCAACTCCACATAAAAACCCCACTGCGTAACCCCCGAAATGGTGCCGTCAAACACCTGGCCGACCCGGTCGGTCATAAATTCCACCTGCTTATATTTGATAGAGGCTCGCTCGGCATTGGCAGCCACCTGTTCCATACTGGACGAATGCTTGCAATACTCCTCGAATTTTTCCTTGTTGACGGAACGCCCGTTGTCCAAATAACGCTGCAAAAGCCGATGCACCATCACATCCGGATAACGGCGAATCGGAGAGGTAAAATGGGTATAGAAGTCAAAAGCCAGTCCGTAATGGCCGATGTTCTCCGTGGAATAAGCGGCTTTCGCCATGGTCCGGACAGCCAATGTTTCAATCACGTTCTGTTCCGGCCTGTCTTTCACTTTCTGCATCAAACTGTTCATAGAAGCAGTCAAAGCCTTCTGGCTTCCGGTCTTCACCCCATACCCGAACCTGCCGATGAAACGATTGAAATCCTCCAGTTTCTCCGGCATCGGCTGTTCATGGATACGATAAACAAACACAGGTGCCTTTTTTCCTGCCACGGGTTTTCCGATGCGCTCCGCCACCTTTTTGTTCGCCAGCAGCATAAACTCTTCTATCAGCTTGTTCGCCTCCTTGGAAGACTTGAAATAAACACTTTCAGGATGCCCTTTTTCGTCCAACTTGAACTTTACTTCCGTCCGGTCGAAATCAATGGCTCCGGACTCGAATCGTTCTTTTCTCATCTTTTGGGCAAGCCCGTTCAACAACAAAATTTCCTCCTTATAATCCCCCTCGGCGCCCTCGATGATTGCCTGCGCCTCTTCGTAAGTAAAACGCCTGTCCGAACGAATTACCGTGCGTCCGAACCATTGTTCCAACACCCGGGCATCGTCATCCATTTTAAAAATGGCTGAAAAACACAATTTATCTTCATTCGGGCGCAAGGAACAGACGCCATTGCACAAACGCTCCGGCAACATCGGTATCGTCCGGTCCACCAAATAAACGGAAGTCGCCCGGTCATAGGCTTCCTTGTCCAAAACGGTATTTTCTTTCACATAGTAACTCACATCCGCAATGTGGACGCCCACTTCATACAATCCCCCTTTCAGGCGACGTACCGACAAGGCATCGTCAAAATCCTTGGCATCTTCCGGGTCTATCGTGAATGTCGTTATCTCCCGGCAATCCTTTCTTTTCCGAATCTCTTCCTGAGGGATTTCCAACGGTATTTTCTCGGCAGCCTTCAACACGCCGGACGGGAATTTCACCGGCAGTTCGTATTCCGCCATAATAGCGTTCATCTCCGCATCGTTATCTCCGGCACGTCCCAACACTTCCGTCACCTCACCCACCGGACTTTTTTGGCTTTCCGGCCAATCCCTCAGCTTCACCACAATCTTATCCCCATCCTCTGCCCCATGCAGATGCTCTCCGGGAATAAATACGTCGTAGGGCAATTGTTTCCCCGAGGGTATCAAAAAAGCATGCCCTCCGGATTTTTGCAAGACACCGACAAACGTATGGTTCTTTCGCTCCAAGATTTCCACGACCTCCCCCTCCGGACGACGATTCCGGATACGGGTACGGACAAATACTTTCACTTTATCTCCGCTTAACGCATGCTTCAGATTCGGGAAAGAAACAAAAATATCCTCCTCGCTTTCTTCAGAGATGATGTATGCGGAGCCCTTCGCCGTCAGTTCCACTTCTCCCGTGATATAAGCTCCCGTCAACTTCACCCTGTACCGTCCGGTCGAAATTTCCTCCAATTCCCCTTCTTGAGCCATTTCCCTCAGCACTTCCGAGATCAAACGCTTCACATCCATACGTTTCACTTGCAAACGCACAGCTAATTGTTTGTAATTAAAATTCTCGGCAGGCCGGTTTGCCATGATGGCATAGAGCAGTTTCCGCAACTCCGCCTTGCCCGGGGTTGACTCCTTCTTCTTTTTATTCTTACCCATACGATTTGTTTCCCTTTCGATTTATGCCCTAAATTTAGTGTTTTTATGATTCAATCCACCGGATTTCAAGCATAAAATTAATTCCCATAAAAAAAGGAAGGCGATATTGCACCGCCTTCCCTGTCTTATTCTCCTCTCCGGATGATTATTTAATCAATCCTTTGTCGAATTTCTCCTTCACTTTCACCAACATGTCATCGGTCATGCTCTTCAAGTCGAATTCCGGCTTCCAGCCCCATTCCTCGCGGGCACAAGTATCGTCCATGCTATTGGGCCAGCTGTCTGCGATAGCCTGTTTTACAGGGTCTATCTGATAATCCATCTTGAAATCCGGGATATGTTTGCGGATTTCAGCGGCAATCTGCTCCGGCTCAAAACTCATGGCGGCAATGTTGAAGCTGTTCCGGTGCTTCAGCTTGGAGGGGTCAGCTTCCATCAGCTTTACCACGGCATTCAAGGCATCCGGCATATACATCATATCCATAAATGTACCCTGCTTTACATTGCAGGTGAAAGACCCCTTGCGAATGGCATCGTAATAAATCTCCACGGCATAGTCCGTCGTACCTCCGCCGGGCAGAGTAACGTAGGAAATCAGTCCGGGGAAACGCACGCTACGGGTGTCCACCCCGAAACGATGATAGTAGTAATCACTCAGCAACTCGCCGGTCACTTTGCACACGCCGTACATCGTCGTATTTGAACGCTGCAAAGTATCCTGCGGCGTCTTGTCCTTGGGCGTGTCTTTTCCGAAAGCTCCGATTGAACTCGGGGTGAATACCGCACAATTGTTATCTTTTGCGATATACAATGAATTGGTCAAGGCTCCGATGTTGATATCCCATGCCAATTTCGGATTTTTCTCTCCCGTGGCCGACAAAAGCGCCACCAGATTGAAAATGGTATCAATACCGTATTTCTTTACAATGGCCGTGTAATTCTCTCCGTCAAGCGCATTCAATTCCTCGAACGGTCCGGCCCCCGCCAACGCCTTGCACTTTTCAGCACTGATATCCGCTGCCACAACGTTACTATTGCCATAAATGGCTCTCAGATGAGGGACCAATTCAGATCCGATTTGCCCTCCGGCACCAACGATTAATATTTTTTTCATTGCAGAATGTAATTAAAAATGATTGCTTTTGATTCAGGGCACACCTACCCCTCCGAAATCGATGCAAATGTAATAAATTAAAAATTTTACAAACAATAAAAACCTATGGATTTTTTATGCCTAAGTGAAAATTCCCGGAGCGCCGTTCAGCTCCGCCTCATAATAAGCATCAACGTTCAGTTCAGGGGCTTTAGAAGCCTGAACCGCCAGTTGGTCGCACCGTTCATTTTCAGGAATATCGGCATGCCCCTTTACCCACACGAATTTAACCTGGTGCTGCCGGTAAACCGTCAGGAAACGCCGCCACAAATCAGGATTCTTTTTCCCCTTGAACGCTTTTTTTTCCCAGCCAAAAACCCATTTTTTTTCTATGGCATCCACGACATACCGGGAATCCGAATACACCGTGACAATCGTGCCCGGATTTTTCAACGCCTCCAGTCCCACAATCACCCCCAGCAACTCCATACGGTTGTTCGTGGTCATTCTAAAACCCGCAGACATTTCCTTGCGGTGGATGCCCGATTTCAACACGATTCCGAATCCTCCGGGACCGGGATTTCCGCTGGCTGCACCGTCCGTATATAAGGTTACTTCCACCATACGCTCCGATTAAAATGATTCCACAAAATTAATATTTTACCCCTTCATCCCCAAACAGAAAGATTCTGGCCAAATCCCCCTCCTCCTAAAAAGAAAAGTCCTCGAAAGTTATAAACTTCCAAGGACTTTTACCTCTAAGTTGAGGTCGGTAGCGGAATCGAACCGCTCTGCACGGTTTTGCAGACCGTTGCCTAACCTCTCGGCCAACCGACCATTTGCATTTTGCGTGGCAAAGATAGGACGTTTTCACGAAGTTCCAAAATAATCCGTGAAATTATTTTTCCAAGGTCACGCTGGTGCATTTTATCTGCCCGCCCAAAGGAGGATTCATCTTGGAAATTTTTATCCGGGCATACTGCAATTGCGGGAAAGCCGCATAAAGAGCGTCCAGGATACGCTGTCCCACATGTTCCAGCAAATGGGAACGCACCTGCATCTCCCGGGCAATAACCTCGTAGGCGGTCTGATAACTCAACGCATCTCCGATTTGATCGGACTGCGCCGCCAATGCGCAATCGTAATGCAGGCACGCATTGACGATAAATTTATTGCCCGCCACCTGCTCCGCCTCGAAGCAACCGTGATAGGCAAAAAATTCCATGTCTTCAATTTCTATTATTCCTTTCATGACCCTTTCTCAAAAAATGAAAGGGCCGGAAAACCGACCCTTAAACATTTACTAACTACTAACCTAAACCATACAAACTTATGAAAAACAATCTTTTTTCAAAGACGATGCAAAAATACAGGCTTTCTCCCAAAAATCAAGGCTTCGACAGCAAATAATCGTTAATAGACGTCTTAAAATAGCGTTAAAACTTTATACATGGATGGACTTTACGCCTTTTTGCCCTTCTCCACCTCTTCTTCGGATAGTCCGGTTGCCCGGCAAATCGTTTCAATCGGCAAGCCCATTTCCTGCATTCTTAAGACTATTTCCCGTTGTTTTTCTGCCTTGCCTTCCGCTTTCCCTTTTGCCATTCCTTCCCTCTCGCCTTTTTTCTCGGCGGCAGCCATGACCGCCAGGTTGTCGCGAAATATGTCGATGCTATTTTCGTATTTGTCGCGTTCCTCCTCGGGCAGGGCGGAGAGGTCCGTGATGGCTGCCAGTTTCCGAAATATCGGGTTTCTGGCAAAGAGAAGTTCTTTGGGTGAGGTTTCCATATTCTTCAATA